>JAHZIU010000362.1 GCA_022601315.1 Betaproteobacteria bacterium | reverse complement strand
TAATCCAAAATTTATCAGTTAATCTCCATAATAATCCGCTAGGCTCATAGCGTTCAGTTAAAAAGGATCAATGCGCATACTAAGCACTATTCAACTGAGGCGTTTTTGTTAATTTAGCTAGTATATCAATAGAGTAATGTGTAAAAAATCATATCGCTGTTCTATTAATCTGGTTAGACTAATATTTTTAAATGGCAGTCGTTTGAATTTATTTTATGACTGATGATAGAACAATCATTTCGCAATCAAGATATCCTCTAAATAGAGATGCTGCTGACCTTACCGTTATGTCACAGCCTGATGTACAGATCAGTTTACTAGATGTAGATGGCGTTGTTTTGAAAGATGCTTTGTTTTCGCGTGATTTTTCTGTAGGACGGTCATCTGATAATGATTTTGTTATCTCAGACAAAGCAATTAGCCGCCATCACTTGGTGATTAAGAAAGAACAAGATGGGTGGTGGGTATATGATTTAAACAGTACAAATGGTGTTTGCATCAATAATGAGCGAGTTCTGCAAAAGTCTCACCTCATCCTACCTGTCGTTGTTTCGTTAAGAAAATCTGGTTTCTCTCTAAAAGTTGAATCTAGCGTTCAAAATGATGATCATTTGCAACCTATTCAAAATGAAGTTCTTCATTTAAAAAAGACTGCAAAAAAAGAACACACCAATAAAGATATTAGTAAAGAAGCATTGAAGGCGCGTTTGTTGGCGAAAGCTGAAGAAGAAGATCTCGGTAATCGCACGCGGATGATTCGAAGTATTATCCAAGAAGACCGGGTTAAAAATAGCAGAAAACACAAAAAATCGTTCTGGGTTTTCAGTGCATTATTATTGATAACTCTAGTTTTTATTGTTTATCAACAAGTTACTTTATCTAATGCACGTGCATTGGCGATTGATATGTTTTATGACATTAAAGCGTTAGAAGTTAGTTTGTCTCGATCTGAAATCTGGTTGTCAGAAAGCGCCGAAGTATTGGGTTTAATGACCAGTGCCATTTTAAATAAACAATTAGAGATTGATCAGAGCCAAATCGTGACTGAGCAGGAGAGAATTGCAGCTGAAAAGCAACGCTTAGCACAACAAAGGTTGGTGCTAAAAAACATGAAGGAGCGCTACCAATACTATGTTGAGCAGGCGAGCCCTGTACGGATAGGTTTTTCCAGCAAATCACACTATGAAAATGAATTGATCGCACGTGTTGCAAGGGGGTTTGGTGAAAGTGAATTAGAATTACCTGAAGGTTTCGTCGATGAAGTCAGACGATACATTGGTATATGGCAACAGTCGTCCAGAATGCAGTATGCGATAGCGCGTCTTGAAGTATTAGGCTATTCAAAATTAATCGTTAATGCGTTGGAAGAAAAAGGTCTGCCACTTTATTTTGTTTACTTGCCATTGCAGGAAAGTAACTACGATCCACATGCAATCGGACCCCAAACGAGATTTGGTATTGCCAAAGGGGCCTGGCAATTTCTGGCGACAACCGGTCAAGAATATGGCCTTTCCACCGGTCCATTGGAAGGCGTTAGGGCGTACGATGAGTTAGATGAGCGGTTTGACTTTGTGTTGGCTACACATGCAGGCACTAAATATCTAAAAAATCTATACAGTACAGAAGCGCAAGCGTCAGGATTACTTGTGCTGGCAAGCTATAACTATGGGCAAACCAGGGTCAGGCAGATGATTCATCAAATGCATGATGATCCACGCGAAAAAAATTTTTGGACGCTTATACAACAATTTGATATTCCAAAAGAAACATATGACTATGTCTTCTCTATTTTTGCTGCTGCTGTTATTGGAGAAGATCCATTACATTTCGGGTTTGGGTTTAGGTCGCCGCTTGATTTAAGTGGCTTGAATTAAGTTACAAATGTATGATGGTTTCATTCTTGGTATCGATGCAAATAAAATCGTAATTACGATAAGAAATACGTAATAGATTATAAATTGTCTGAAGTTCATATTATAGAAACTGGTGGATATGTGATCTAAAATGATGCGATGTTTTACATTGCGTCTGGCCTTTAAACGTGAGTTTTGCCACTAGGTTTTTCAAATGATGCTGATATCTTGTATTTGGAAATTAAGATTGATTACTTGAGTTTGGATCTAAACATCGCAGAGTTGATGAATTTAGATTTAACAGGACTATTATAGTTATGAAAGATGTCACTAGCATATTTTCTGAGTTCAAGAACCTTGGCTATATTAGCGTTGTTTGTTATTTGGTTTTGTCTTTAATTTGGATGGTGTTTGCAAATTATTTTGGTCAGTTGGTTCCTCAATACCAACTGTGGTTTGCTCTATTCGCCACTTGTTTGCTGGGACTCCCGCTGTATCTTGGCGCTACGTATGCTGTAACTATTAATAGAATTCATCGATCTAACCAGTTGCGTAATTTGGGAATATTGTATTGGTTGTTAAATCGCCGAGTTTTAGCGTATATATGGTGGTTACTTTGGTCTGTAACATTCGCTTTTTTGTTGCTGTTTTATCTTGGGGTGGCGAACGCACTGGAATGGGTTGTTTTTTTTGCTGCGATACCAGTGTTTGTAATTATCTATGCTGTTTTTTTGCCCATAGCAAAAAGAGAGTATAAGCCTTACATCGCGCTACACAAATCATTAGTTTGGACACGATGGCTCACTGCCTTCGTAATGGCAACACTTTATGTTCTTCTCATCATGTTTGTGGGGGAGAATCATCAATATGATTCATTAGCGGAAGCGATTCAAGTTGCAAATCAACGGATCAATAGCACGAGTAATAGTGTCTTGATACTTGAGACGGCGAGGTTGGTTGGTTTTTTTGTTGGACTAAAAACTTATGTGCTTGGCAATTTGTATTTGTTAAATGGCATGGTTTACTTAGCATTTATTTTTTTTGGCAGCTTGATGATTTTTTTTAACATTGCACTTGCACTATCCAGTTTTATGATTCCAATAACTGAATATCGCCGGGTGCTCGGGCCATTGCAAGATACCGACCAACCGCCTCGAATCTCTCATCGGTCTTTAGCAATAACTTCTGCATTCGTTACCTTTTTTGTATTTTTTATTTACGTTCCTTCGACAGTCTATATTGATGGGTGGTTGCAATCTAATCCGCAAGTTGTAAAGCGATTGCATCAGTCACAGAAACTCGCCCTAGATACGGTTGAGTTGATTGGAGATGATTACTATGAGCCTGGTACGATTAGGCAAATAGAACAAGCTTATATTGCTAGCATTAATGAATTGGAAATTTCAATTGATGAATTGAGAAAGGCTTCAGATACTGGCTTCCAACATATGACAGCAAATGTTGATGATTACTTGGATTGGTATTACAGTCTGCCGGCAGAGTATGAACGAATAGTTGCCTTGGCAACAGGCGCGCTTGAAGAATGGATGACAGAAAAATTACAAGAGCATTTAATGAAAGGTAATGCTTTTGGCGCCGTTCAACAGAAAATTGATACAGCACTGCAAAAAAATGAACAGTTGAGAGAGGAGCATTTAAAAAGAGTTGATTTGATACTTGCTGAAAATCAACTTCAACCAATAACTGCACAACTGGACGTCTTAAATAATTCTTCACTGAATGCTTTAAAAGAGCCACCTAGTCACAGTGTAATCATTAATATAGAAGATCGTATGTTGATTTCAGGTGGTATTGGCACTGCAGGTGCAGTTACAGGTGCTATTGCTGGTAAAGTGACAGCCAAGGTTGCTGCAAAAGGGGCGATCAAGTTTGGGGCCCAGGCTTTAATTAAAGTGACTGCTGGTAAAGCGGCAGGTATGTTGGGTGGCGCTGCTGCTGGTGCGGCTAGCGGTGCGGCAATTGGTTCTGTTATTCCAGGCGCAGGAACTGCAATAGGTGCAACAATTGGTGGCATTCTTGGAGGAGTAACAGTTGGTCTAACGGTAGAGAAGTTACTCCTGATGCTTGAAGAAACATATTCTCGAGATGATTTTAAGCAACAGATACTGGAAGCTATCGACGAAGAAAAAGCTGAATTTGAGAAAATGCTTAGCGCGTCCTCATAGAACTATTGTAATGACTTTTATTTATTTTTAATCTTTCCAGAATGGCAAATCCTGCGTCTTTGGTGATTCCTCATATAATAGAACAACATGTTGAAGAAGCAGGTTTTCTTTGGAGGCAGCGTAGTAACGCAGTAAATGAACCGCATTATGACCTAAATGACCTTATTAAATTAGATGATCGTGTTGCTGCACATCTGGATGGAATTGTTGTGGCTGGTGAATATGCTGTTGGTGTTTGTGATGCGACATTGGAAAATGCTGGTTTGGGTGAAATATTCACAGCGACGGTGCGTGCGATTGTGGATAAGGACCAAAATAGGTTGGATAATCTGATTGCCCTGGTTGAAGCTGCGCCTGAATTTTTACCAGGCTTGTATTCTGCTTTTGGTTGGGTGTCGGCACCTTATTTGCAAGGAATTGTTGCAGCACTACTTTCGTCTAAGCAACCGTTAAAGCAACAAGTCGGTATTGTTGCTTGTGTTATGCATCGCGTTGATCCTGGCATAGCACTTACTGAAACAATAGCGAGTGAAGAACCCATGCTGCGGGCTCGAGCATTCCGTGCGGCTGGTGAGTTGGGTAGACGTGACTTGCTTGAAATGTGTATTAATGGTTTGCAAGATACAAACGTAGTTTGCCGATTCTGGGCGGGTTGGTCGGCGATATTATTAGGTGAACGAGATAAGGCACTGAGTGTGTTGAATGATATCGTGCTTTCTTTCAACGCGTTTCGCCAACATGCAATGCATTTAGTATTGAAGGTTCTTAGCCTCCCGAATGCGCAACAGTTGTTGAAGACAATTGCACAAGAACCCAGTAATAAGCGGTTGTTAATTCAAGGTGCTGGAATTTCCGGTGATGTGCAATATTTACCATGGCTGATCAACCAAATGGATGACGAACAATCTTCCCGGCTTGCTGGGGAATCATTTTCGCTAATTACAGGGCTTGATCTCGCTTACTTGGATTTGGAGCGTGATTCGCCATCGGATAAGAATATTGATTCAAATGAAGATCCAGAGGATGAAAAAATTGTTGTAGACAGCGATGATAACCTCCCATGGCCTGACCCGGTAAAGCTACAGGCTTGGTGGGATATTAACAAATCGGGGTTCACACAAGGAACACGCTATTTTATGGGTGCAGCAGTTACTCGCGAGCATTGTATCCAGGTACTAAAGATAGGATATCAACGTCAGCGATTTGCAGCAGCCCAATATTTATGTGCCCTCAAGCCTGGCACATCTTTGTTTCCTGTTAGCGCGCCAGGCTGGCGACAGAAACGCTGGTTGGCAAAGCTGTTTTGATAGCGCTGCTAAGCTCTTAAATATTTATTGTAATTTGTTAATTCAATTTACAAATTACAATAAATATCCTGCTATAGAAATATGATGTTAATTCCTCGTGCAGCTGAAAAAGTTTTGACTTCACTATCAAAGTCTTATCAGGCCTTGGTTATGACGGGGCCGCGTCAATCTGGAAAAACAACACTTACACAGATCGTTTTTCCCAATAAGCATTATGTTTCGCTGGAAGAGTTGGATATGCGCGACTTTGCAACCAACGACCCGCGCGGCTTTTTAAATCAATATCCTGATGGGGCAATCCTTGATGAAGTTCAACGTTCATAAAATTTGAGAGTTTGCTTTGGAAAAATGCTTCACTAATTGGTAAAAATGGGTGATATTTGACAGTAACTGTAAATATTGCCTATTGATGTTTTGGTGCTGCTTGAAAAAGTTTCAAAACCTCAGGGAAAGATCAGGCTATAGTTACAATCTTTGCTGACTTTCTGAAGAGGCTCTAAATAACCTGAGTTCGGGATAAGAAAAACAATTTATCATATCCATTCAAATGGTTATCTTCTGTCCGCGT
>JAHZIU010000361.1 GCA_022601315.1 Betaproteobacteria bacterium | reverse complement strand
GGTGAATGAAGCTGTTTCTTCGAGCGACGCAAAGAATATGCAGGATATGGGTAAGGTTATGGCGATTTTGAAGCCGAATTTGGCAGGACGCGCTGACATGGGAAAAGTTTCTGCGCTCGTAAAAGGTAAGATTTCGGGATAGATTCTGGCCTGATACAAATAAATGCCTGCTTGAGTGTTATTTTTGCAGCTAAATTAGAAATATTTTCATTGTTATAAATACTTTCTATACAATTGCTGAGTATTATTCGCTACTCTCGATAGATGATTCCTCAGCCTTTTATACATGACTTGCTCAATCGGTTGGATATAGTCGATACGATTGATCGCCATGTTCCCCTCAAAAAAGCGGGTGCTAATTATGTGGCATGCTGTCCGTTTCATAGTGAGAAGACGCCATCATTTACAGTCAGTCAAAGTAAACAGTTTTATCATTGTTTTGGGTGTGGCGTACACGGTAACGCAATTAATTTTCTGATTGAATATAGCGGGTTGAGTTTTGTAGAGGCGGTTAAGGATTTGGCAGAACAGATGGGTATGCCCGTACCCGAACAACAACCGGAGCCTGATAAAGGTAATACGCAGTATTTATCCGAAGAAGGGCAAGATGATCTAGAACGACCATCACAGGATTTGTTTGAAGTGATGAAGATAGCAACCCGCTTTTACCGGGAACAGCTTAAGGTTTCGGACAAAGCTATTGCTTATCTTAAGAAAAGGGGCTTAACTGGGGAAACCGCAGCCCGCTTCGCCATAGGGTATGCGCCAGCAAATTGGCAAAATCTGGAAATGGTTTTTTCTGATTATAAATCTGCGTCAACGCAGCGTATGTTACTGAGTGCGGGGTTAATTGTAATTAGTGACGATGGCGATAAACAATATGATCGTTTTAGAGATCGTATTATGTTTCCGATATTGAACCAAAAAGGCCTGATAGTAGGCTTTGGAGGCAGGGTAATTGAGCAGGAAGAGCCTAAGTATCTGAACTCACCTGAAACTAAACTGTTTGAAAAAGGTCGAGAACTTTATAACTTCTTTTCTGCACGTCGAGCGATTAGAGATGCAGGATGTGTTGTTGTTGTAGAAGGGTATATGGATGTTGTGGCGCTATCCCAGTATGGTGTTGCTTATACGGTGGCAGCGCTGGGAACGGCAACAACTCCTTTTCATATACAAAAGTTATTACGCCAAACCGATAAGATCATTTTTTGCTTTGATGGCGATCAAGCTGGTAAGAAAGCGGCATGGCGTGCATTGGAAAATTGTTTGTCGCAACTGGCGGATGGTAAATATGTGAGTTTTCTTTTTTTGCCTGAGGGAGAAGATCCCGATAGCTATGTTAGTAAATTTGGTAAACAAGCTTTTGAGGATCAGCTTAAGCAAGCCACGCCGCTGTCAGAGTTTTTGTTTATGGGATTGTCGCGAGCAACGGATCTCCAAAGCAGTGAAGGGTGCGCCAAATTAGTTCGTGATATAAAACCGTTATTACAGCAGGTAAAAGCGCCTGCGCTGGCGTTGATGTTGTTAAAACGATTGTCTCAACTCAGTGGTATTAGTCAAACAGAGTTAGAGGCGTTGTTGCAGATTAAGCGCAGCTTTACAAAACAGCGTACACAGGAATTTGCACCAAGGAAAGCACCTGTAACGCCTTATCATTGGCTGATTCTAGTTCTTCTTTATAGCCCGAGCTATATTAGTAAATTAGATAGGGATGTGCTAGCGGCATGTGATGAGAATATTGAGGAAGTGGCAGCGTTAAAATCGCTGATTGATTTTCTTGATGTGCATCCTAATATAGTCAATAGTGAAACAACGACCTCAATATTAATTTATTTACAGGATAGCCCGCATCGGGCTTTGTTGGAAAGTGTAGAAAGTGAGACCCTTGAGTGGGATGAGTCAATTGATTTGGAAGCAGAATTTTCTGGTGCATTGATGAATTTACAAGAAATGCAGCGTAAAAAACGCATGACTGAATTACATAGTAAGTCCTTAAATATGTTGACTGAAGAAGAAAAAGAGGAACTTAAGCGGCTGGTAATTTCGTAAAGTTAATGTAATGTGTCAGTAATATCGAATTTTGATATAATGCGACATTTTTCAGCTTTTATTTTATCCATTTATTGGAACTAAATATGTCAAAGACAAAAGCGGTCAAGGCAGTAGATAGTAAAGTTAAAAAGAAAGGGACGGCTGTTAAAGGAAAGACAATCGACAAAAAAACTACAGCCAAAAAACAAGCGGGAAAACTAACAGCTAAAGATGAATTAGAAGTGAAATCAACGATAAAAAATAAAACACAAAAGGAAAAGGCTTCAACTAAAAAAGCGTCTAATGAAAAATCTGATAGTGTGACTGATATTGCCAAAGCGGTAATTGCCGCTAAGGATAAAAAGCCTGATGCACCAAAGAAAGTCAGAACGAGAGCGACGAAAAAAAGTAAAGTTGCCGCAATTAAAGAGCAATTATCAAGTCTCGACGCTTCTTCTGTCGCTAAGGATGGTGATACGCAGCCACAAGACATAGAAGCGCGACGCATGCGTTTGAAACGTTTGATTGTGTTGGGTAAAGAACGGGGCTACTTAACATACGCAGAAATAAATGACCATCTGCCTGATGACATGTTGGATGCTGAGCAGATAGAAGGCATCATCAGCATGATTAATGACATGGGCATTTCTGTGCATGATGAAGCGCCAGATGCGGAATCATTGTTGATGTCAGATGCAGCTTCAGCGGTTGCAGACGAGGATGTGGTAGAAGAAGCAGAAGCCGCGCTTTCCACAGTTGATTCGGAATTTGGCCGGACTACAGACCCCGTGCGTATGTATATGCGGGAAATGGGATCTGTCGGCTTGTTAACGCGTGAAAGTGAAATTGAAATAGCCAAGCGTATTGAAGGTGGCCTACGTCATATGATTCAAGCGATTTCTGCTTGTCCGCCAATAATCTCTCGGATTGTTGAGCTGGCAACAGAAATTGAACAAGATAACATGCGTATTGATGAAGTTGTTGATGGGTTGCTGGATGCAAACGCCCAAGACATCATTCATGAAGAAATCTCTGATGAATCGCTGGAAGAAGAGCTGGGTTCCAGTGATGCGGACGATGAAAACACAGCAGCAATTGCCACTGCAAACTTGTTAAAACTAAAGACGGATGCAATGGAGCGCTTTGTCGTGATACGTGACATTCATTCTGAGATGCAGATTCTTCTTGAAAAAGAAGGACCGTATAGTACGCAATACATGTTATTCCAGGAACAAATTTCAGCAGAACTGATGGCCATCCGTTTTTCTGCCAAGTTGGTGGAAAAACTTTGCAACATGCAACGTTCTTTGGTGAAAGATGTACGTAGATATGAACGTAAGATCATGGAATTGTGTGTATCTAAGGCGAGGATGCCGCGCAACCATTTCATCAAGTCTTTTCCGGGTAATGAAACAAACTTTGATTGGGTAACGCAAGAGATCGAGCCTGAAAAACCATACAGTCAGGCACTTGAGCATTATAAGCCTGCAATTATGGAGGAGCAGCAAAATTTACTCTCGTTAAAAGATAAAATTGGAATTTCAATCAAGGATTTAAGAGAGATTAATCGTAAAATGTCAACGGGTGAGGCAAAAGCGCGTCGAGCCAAGCGAGAGATGACAGAAGCTAATTTGCGCCTAGTAATTTCTATTGCTAAGAAATATACCAATCGTGGTTTGCAATTTCTTGATCTTATCCAAGAAGGCAATATTGGATTGATGAAAGCGGTGGATAAATTTGAATATCGGCGTGGCTATAAGTTTTCCACCTATGCGACATGGTGGATACGTCAGGCCATTACAAGATCTATTGCCGATCAGGCGCGCACTATTCGTATTCCGGTGCATATGATTGAGACAATCAATAAAATGAATCGTATTTCCCGCCAAATTTTGCAGGAAACAGGACAAGAACCAGAACCAGCTGTGCTGGCACAGAAAATGGAAATGCCAGAAGAAAAAATTCGTAAAATTCTCAAGATTTCCAAAGAGCCTATTTCCATGGAAACACCCATAGGTGATGACGAAGACTCGCATCTGGGAGATTTTATCGAAGACGCAGCCACAATGGCACCAGCGGATGCAGCAGTGTATGCAAGTTTACGTGGTGTCACAAAAGATATACTTGACTCGCTAACACCGCGTGAAGCGAAGGTGTTGCGTATGCGATTTGGTATTGAAATGAATACCGACCACACTTTGGAAGAAGTTGGTAAACAGTTTGATGTCACACGCGAGCGCATTCGACAAATAGAAGCCAAAGCACTGCGCAAGCTACGCCATCCAGCGCGTTCTGAACGCTTACGTAGTTTCTTGGATACAGGCAACGGATAGCAACAATAATAATTAGGGTCTGTAGCTCAGTTGGTTAGAGCAGGGGACTCATAATCCCTTGGTCGTTGGTTCGAGTCCAACCAGACCCACCATTAAAACAAGCGCTTAGTTAATTTTTGACTAGGCGCTTTTTCTTTGGCGGGACACTGGCGGGGCATCTGTAAAAAATAAATGGGTTATTCTGCATAAAGGTACGTAACGCACCATAGTGCGTAGCTTGTGCCTGGAACGAAGCTCTCAAGTATTAGATTAGGTGTATTTAAAAGTGTAGTAGTTCAGACTTGTGCTGGTAACTTTGTAGTATTGTCTAAGAGCGACCCATGCCGGTCAGTCGACAATCTAAAGTCGCGAGAGTACTGTCGACCCAAAGCCGTCATTTGTAAATCCTGAAATCATGGTTATAAGTTTGTTTTTGTTTCAATCGAGACTGACTCCATCGATCTTTGGTTTCCTCAAATAGACCATAGAAATGATTGTATCCGAGAGATAAAAACAACTTTTCAGATTCAGACGGCCTTATATCCATGCTTG
>JAHZIU010000057.1 GCA_022601315.1 Betaproteobacteria bacterium | reverse complement strand
CTTTTCCGTACTGGCCCAGATAAGCGCAGAAGGCACTAACAGCATGCAGCAAAACCACATCTGGATAAAAATCGTTCTTAGATACATAATTCTATATTGATACATAGGTTCACCTATGGCAAGATGTAAAAATAATAAAGCGGGATATTTTATTATATGAAATTGTCAATTAATTCCAAACTAACTGGCGATTTCCAGGAAAAAAACATATTCCGTAACTTTCAATACTTTTATTTAATTGAGAATAACTCTTGAGCGAACTTTTAGAACAAATATACTTGTATTTTCAAACGGTACCACTTTGGCCGTTTCTTTTATTAGGCGTGTTATGCACAGTAGCTGTTTTTGTAGAGATATTGAACCGAAAACGCCGTGCACTGGCGATTGAGAATTTTCGATACACTATAGAAACAGAACTGGCCAGCATGTACCCTAAACACATCAGATGGCCAAAAAACATTAACACATATCTTTGTTCTCGCTTACCCGAGATGCAGCATAACTTTGAAGTCCTGAGAGTATTTCAACCACAAGATCGCTTGCGTGTCTATAACATAGACTGGAACAATTATTGTGATTTTTGCCGCAGTATTACTGATGAAAAGATTGCTGCTACCGAGAATCAGAATGATGAAACATCGGACACGAAACAAAATAACAGTAAAGTAGAAGACCCAAAAGTTGTGTTTCACAAACTTGTAACTGATTTACTGGCTCACACAAATATATAAAATATATTTACAAATTATTTAATTCTTAATTCTTAATTCATTTTCTTTTGACCTCCAGCCCTCTTAATCAGAGGGCTTTTTAGATAGAGTGTAGGGTGCCTCAAAAAATTCAGAGTTTGCCCAAATGCAAGGCGTAGGAATAATTTTGTAGCACACCATATGGCCGAAATGTAAGTCAGAAATTTTCCAGCAACGCAGCAATTGGGATGAAATCTGGATTTTAGAGATGTCTTGTAATATAACCCGCTACTACAGCGCCTCATTGAGCCCAACAACATTATGCGCTTATTTCTTCACGCAATTTATTTGCTATGAATAAAAAAACCAAGCAATCCGTTTCCCCCACTGTAACGGTACGCCCGGTAACAACCTATCGAGAAATGGGCAAATTTATAGATGTTCCATGGCATGTCTATGCCAATGATCCCATGTGGGTACCCCCTTTGCGTTTAGAGCGGCGATTCCATTTCTCCAAATTTAATCCTTTTTTCAAACATAGTGAATGGCAAGCTTGGGTGGCTTATCAGGATAATCAGCCCGTTGGGCGGATTAGCGCTCAAATTGATATACTCCACCGCGAGCGCTACGGTGAAAATACCGGTCACTTTGGATTGTTTGAATGCATTAATGATTCCAACGTATGTGCTGCGCTCATACTACACGCCGAAGCATGGCTGGCAGTACGCCACACCAGTGTTGTCACCGGCCCATTTAATCTTTCCATCAATCAAGAGTGCGGTGTACTGGTCGATGGCTTTGATACACCTCCAGTCGTCATGATGCCACATTCTCCACGCTGGTATCAGCATTTACTAGAAGAACAAGGCTATGCGCCGGCTAAAGACCTGCTTGCTTTTTGGATACAAGTTGACTTTGAGCAACCTCAAGTGATGCAAAAACTCATTAAACGATATGACAAACAAGTTACATTAAGACCACTACAACGTAAAAATTTTAAAGCAGAGATGGAAATATTGCGTGATATTTTTAACGATGCATGGTCTGAGAATTGGGGGTTTGTTCCAATTACTGAAGCTGAGTTTGCAGAACTGGGCAGCAGTCTGCGCCTGCTTTTACCGGATGAATTCATCCAAATTGCGGAAGTTAATGGCGAACCGGCTGCATTTATGGTGGTACTGCCCAATCTGAATGAAATTTTTGCTGAACTGAATGGCAACTTATTTCCACTGGGCTGGTTCAAATTTATCAAAACAGTTAGAAATCTTGAAATGAGAACAGGTCGTATACCATTGATGGGGGTACGTAAGAAGTTTCGTAACACGCCAATAGGCATGGCGTTAGCCTGCATGGTTATTAACAAACCACGAGATTTTGCACTAACACGAGGCATGCATGCAGTCGAAATGTCATGGATTCTTGAAGATAACACCTCAATGCGCGGCATTCTCGACAGTATTGGCGGCAAGCAATACAAGCGTTATCGTATTTATGGAAAAACACTTTGAACACTGTGAACAATCAGGTGAATGCAGAGAATCAACGTTTTGTCGCCGTGGTATTGGCTGCAGATCGTACTGCAAGCGATCCCATCACACAACACACAGGCACCGCCTGTAAAGCCTTCGCTCCTGTAGATGGCACACCCATGGTTATACGTGTACTGGATACACTTACTGCCTGTGATCTTATTTCTTCAATCATCTTATGCGGCCCACCTGAATCTCTGCATATACATTGCCCGGAATTAAAACAACGTATCGAATCCGGCCAGGTCACCTGGCTTCCTAACCGGGATACACCCAGCCGCAGCGCCGAAAGTGGTTTTGACCGTGCGCACAGTATGCACGGTAATACGCCTATTTTGTTAACGACTGCCGACCATGCTTTACTAACGCCATTAATTGTACAAAATTTCTTACGTCAATCACTCGCTGCAGATTGTGATGCAACAGTTGGCCTAGCCCGGCAGGAAGACATTGCCAAAGCCTTTCCAGGCGCTAAACGTACTGTCACACGATTACGTGATGGTGGTTTTTGCGGCTGTAATCTTTTTACATTTAATTCCAAAGGACGCAGCCTGGTCAGATTCTGGCGACAAGCTGAAGATTTACGTAAACGTCCCTGGCAGCTCATTGCACAACTTCTTGGGCTGCGACTTGTACTATCTTATCTGTTTGGACGTCTGACACTGAGCCAAGCCCTGCATGCAGTTTCCATTAAATCCGGCGTTAACATACACCCCGTTATACTGACTGATGCACGAGCCGGTGTAGATGTTGACAAGGTAGAAGACTTGCATCTGGCAGAATCGATTTTGACACGTACTCCTACTACTTTTCATCATACCAACAAAAGAATCTAGTGCTCCGACGTCACGTACATCTACGATTAACAGCGGTTTTCAAATTCCGTTCTGCCTGGTCGTATGTATGAGACTCATTGATCGCTATATCACACGTGAATTATTACTGCCATTTCTGGTTGTCATAACAATTCTGGTTGGATTGTTTGCCAGTTTTAGTAGTGCCCGCTTTCTGGCGGGCGCAGTCACCGAAACACTGGGTATTGCTGCGCTGCTAAAACTGATCTTATTGAAAACGTTAATTGCACTCGAAGTATTGGTTCCTATCGCATTATATGTTGCTGTTATTGTCGGCCTAGGTAGACTCAATAAAGACCAGGAACTCAATGTGTTACGCTCTGTAGGCGTCAGTGGCACACGTATTGTTTATGCCGTACTGATGGTTGCCATACCCGTTGGCATTATCAGTGGGATCCTATCATCTTACGTACGTCCCTGGGCCTATGCTGAAAGCTATATTCTTGATGCCCAGGCTGAGGCCGAATTAAATACCAACCGGTTTCAGGCCGGACGGTTTTATGGCAGCGAAAAAAGTGGTCGCGTCGTATTTGTGCTCAGTAAAGATGACACTAACAAAAAAATGGAAAACATATTCCACTACATTAAGAAACCGACCACGAGTGAAATCGTAGTTGCTAAAGAAGCCATACAAATACAGCCCCAAACACCCAACCAACGTCCACATATACAGCTCACTGATGGCTATATTTATCAACTCACCCATGCTTTAACAACAGACGATGTCATTAAATATGACGAAATGACTTACTTTATTGATAGTGATAGCGTGACAAATTACAGGCGAAAAGCGGCTGCTACCAGAACACTGTGGGAATCGGACCAACCGCGTGATATTGCGGAGCTTCAATGGCGGATTTCCCGTCCACTTTCAACCGTTTTGCTTGCGTTAATTGCAGTCACTTTTATTCGTACGGCGCCACGCCAAGACAAAGCTGACCGAACCTATCTACTAGCCGCGTTGGTTTTTGCAATTTACTACAATCTCAGTGGATTAGCCAAAAACTGGGTCGAACAAGGTGTCGTTGGCAGCATACCCGGTGTTTGGTGGTTATATCTGTTAATGCTGATTGCACTTGGTTTCATTGCTCTTAAATCACGTATAAAACTGTTTTCTCGTCAGCAATGATTATTTACCGTTACATCGCCACTCAAGTTTTAATCGGCATGGTCATCGCCACAGCGGTTTTATTACCATTGTTCAGTTTCTTCGATCTATTGGATCAATTGGATGATGTTGGAAAAGGCACTTACCGCACGCAAGATGCATTTTTATACACATTTATGCTATTACCCCGTCGATTTATTCAAATCGCGCCTTTTATCGCTTTGATCGGAACAGTAGCAGCACTTGGCAAACTCGCAGTCAATTCAGAATTAATAGCGCTACGGGTTGCTGGCGTTTCACCCTCCAGGATCAGTCTGGCGCCATTTGGTGTAGGACTGCTTTTAATACTAACGATTGCCATTTTAGAACAGTTCTTTGCACCACAACTACAACAAAAAGCAATCTCAAATCGAGCGGTTGCATTAAATCAAAGTGCAGAATTAGGCAGAGGACTGGGAATATGGACACGTAATGAACAGAATATTCTAAGAATTGGTCACATGCTACATGCCCGAAAAGCAGCAGATATTGAAATCATGCATATGAATGAGGCAGGCTTTCTATTCGCGCATACGCAAGCTGAGTATGCAGACATTATTAATAATGACTCATGGGTGCTCACTAATGTTACGGTTAGAACTTTTACCGACAACCAAATTCAATCAACTCGTGCTGGCACGGCCCGCTGGGCATCATTTCTTAATCCGAAGGACATCTCCACACTAACAAAACCACCGGAAAGCCTGTCGCCCATTGAGTTATTGCGACACGTGGACTTTCTCCACAGTACCGGTCAGGATGCCGACTCCTATGCCCTTGCTTTATGGCGTAAAGCCGGTAGCGCACTCATGACAATCGCCATGTTGCTCATATCCATTCCTTTTGTTTTCGGGTCGATTCGCACCGGTCTGGGTAACAAATTAGTATTCGCCACTATTATTGGCATCTCGGTTTATTTAACGGATCAAATTGTCGCAAATGCCGGCCTAATGTTAGGATTAAATCCAATCTTTGTAGCACTGGCCCCAAGCATCTTATTAATCCTCATAGCAAATTTATGGTTAAGGCGCGTACTCTAAACAACTGACTAATCTTAAATTTTAGCGACATCAATCTCAGAGATTGCGCCATCTTCAAAAGTAGCAAAGATTGTTCATCGCTACGCTTAGTTTTACATTTTCTTACAAAAAGTAGATCACACTTTCGATTCATACTGAAGTGTTCATTGCTCAGATAATATTCTAGCTTGGATATTACACCAGTTGCTGGAATTTAAACGCTGAACTGATTTGAATTGAGCGCGCTCGTGACCGGAGACGTAGTCATTCTGCGGCGTAGAGAGCACGTGCGTTCAATTCATATCAGAGCAAGTTTAAAGCCAGCAAGTAAAGTCTTGAGTACAAACTGTACATTTTCTTAATTCCCTAAAAATCACTATACATAAGGGTTACAGGCTAAAACTTAACGAACTGGTGCAATATGCAGGCTAGTACACCGTCCTTTCTTTATTGGCGAATGCCACAACAATACAAATCAAACATTAAACACTTGCAACCAGCCAGCCTGAATGACAGGTTTATAGAAAAACCAACAATTTGATCAGATATTGATTTTTTTCATAAATCCACACCTTCCACTCAACCAATCCCTCCTAATTTCGCACCTGGCTTTAAGTTAAATTCGTAACAAAACATTCACTTGTAGCGCCAATATGCCGATAAGTCTTTCTCCGAAATTTGTTTTATCTGTATTTGGAG
>JAHZIU010000360.1 GCA_022601315.1 Betaproteobacteria bacterium | reverse complement strand
GGCAGCAGAGATTATTGCTGGGCATAAAGCAACTTTCGATGCCCGCACAATTCCTTCGGTAGCTTATACCGACCCCGAAATAGCCTGGATGGGTCTTACTGAAACCGAAGCTATGAAACAAGGGATTGACTATGAAAAAGCCAATTTCCCATGGGCGGCCAGTGGTCGCGCTATATCCATGGCACGTGAAGAAGGTATGACGAAATTATTACTGGATAAAAAAACCCGTCGCATATTGGGTGCAGGTATTGTAGGAATTAACGCTGGCGAATTAATCGCTGAAACCGCTCTGGCATTGGAAATGGGCGCAGATATGCAGGACATCAGCTTAACCATTCATCCCCACCCAACACTTTCTGAAACGGTTCTATTTGCTGCCGAAATTGCTGAAGGAACAATTACAGACCTCTACATGCCAAAAAAATAACACTTATACAACCACGCAACTTAACGTAACGTGGCCAGAACGATTACGCCTTTTAAAAAGGACCAACCATTTCAGCAATGCATGCCTTGCAGCCAACCACTTCCAAATTCGCTGAATCTGTCAATATCAAGTAGTCGGCGTACTAACTACGACATAAGACAAATTAATCAGCAGTTCTCTGGATTTGTCACACCACACCTGTTATATTTCTAAAGTATAAATTCTACTTACTCTATTCGGGAAAGTAGAATTACTCTGCATTTTAAGAAGCACCGGTCACTCTGATATTTTTTACTTACAAATATATATTGCGGACTTTATCATGGTAACAAGAAGAAATTATATTTTATTATTTTTACTGATTTTGTTTCTATGCGGCACAATTAAACATTCATTTGCCACACATATATCCAAGCCAATTATCGTCGAACCCAAAACAGAATACTCAATTGGAGAGAAAGTTACGCTTAATGGCTGGGCAGAATATAACGAACAACCAACTGCTGATGTTTTATTAAACTTTAAAGTCTCTAAATCTGATGACACAGCAATTATTGATCAGTCACAGTCTACTGATCAACATGGTCACTTTGAATTTCAATTTGATACGAAAGACCTGACCCCAGGTCTATTTAATATAACGATCACATCACACTGTAAGGAAATTCACCGACCAATTTGTACATATAAAAACCAAACGCTAACGATCAACTTGAAATAGATTGAACCCTACTAATACTAATAAATAATCAATTAGCATATCGATTTATTTTATTTTTTGTTACCCTATGAGACAGTATCAAATACGCTCTGTACGCATGTTCAATCCTTAGTATTCTATAAATGCTACTTCTTATCGGAAAAAAACACCTCTATTTACCCAAAACAATTCGTAACAGTTTGATTCTCGTCGTCTGTCTGTTGATGTTTTCCAGCTGCCATACCGTTGGCAACACACCTCCGGGAGAAATTGGCTTTGCACAGCAGGATAAACTGCAAGAAGAACTCGATAAAATCAGTATGCGGGAAGAGGAACTCAATGCACGTGAAGCGGCTATCTCTGCCAGGGAAACAGAGCTCGTTACATTATTTTCTGAGGTTCTAAAACAAAAAACTGTTTTAGAAAATGCACAAGCCCAACAAGATATTAATCAAAAGGCTGCAGCATCCAGAGCACGGGCAAATGCTCAAAATCGTAAAACCACCCAGACAAACAATAATACAAATACCCAAAATAATCGTACCGTACTAGGCGGTTTGGAACATGTTTACCTTGACCCACCAGGAATGAATTTTAGCGCCAGGATCGATACCGGCGCACAAACTTCTTCGCTAAACGCACTGGATATGGTTGAGTTCGAGCGAGATAGCCAACCCTATGTCAAATTTAACGTACTCAATCCCGAAACCAATGAAAAAATTGAATTGACGCGACGTATACGCGGTTTCGTTCGCATCAAGGAAGTGAATAAACGTGAATCACAACGACGCCCAGTTGTGAGAATACGCGTCAAATTGGCTAATCTTGATGAACGCATTAGTTTTACCCTGGTTGATCGCAGTAGATTTGAACAACAAATCCTTATAGGGCGAAATCTATTACGCGACCTTGCGGTAGTTGACGTCAGCAAAGAATTTACCGCCCCCAAATTTAACCAGGACAGCAAATAATGCAGGCAAGAACCAGACTTCTTGTCGTCGTTATACTCACATTATGTTTTGGAATTGGCCTGATTCTATATAAACACCTCGCATTGGGCTTTCCCTTACTACCTTATGATAAAACGTTTGTCTGGACAATAGAAGCAAAAATTGATTTCTTAGCGCAGGGCGACCCAGTTATTGTGACGTTTACACTGCCACCCGAGGAACCCAATTTAACGTTTATGGAAGAGGATTTTGCATCTCCAGACTATGGATACAGTGGGCTGGCCTCACCTACCGGACGACGCGCACAATGGAGCAAAAGAACAGCAACAGGCCCTCAAACAACTTATTATCGCTTGTCCCTTTATGAGAACGACTGGATCGCTGATCAACCACCTTCTGACGCTCCACAGTCACCGATGCAACCTGAGTTTGATGAAGTGTTCAAAACCGCAGCTGTAACACTGTTGGATCAAGTACGTGCGAAATCAGCCAATCCTGAAACTTTTACACGCGAATTAATCAAAACATTAAATTCAACTTCACCAAGTCAAAACCAGCGTTTACTTCTTAATGATCATGCAGATGCCGAATACAAAACCAATCTGATCGTTAACTTGCTTGCATTGGAAGGCCTCAGTGCGCGCGTCGTTAGGGGGCTATATTTAGAAGATGGAAGAAGACGACAGTCTTTAACGAATTTCGTTGAAGTGCATGATGGAAACCAATGGATATTATTTGACCAAGACACTGGTGTTAGTGGCAAGCCAGATAACTTCTTAATGTGGCAGCGCGGCGGTCAATCATTACTGGATGTCGTAGGCGGCACCAACTCCAGAGTTTCCTTCTCAATTATTAAAAATGTGCAGTCAACAAGAAATTTAGTTGTCCGTAGCAGTATGAATAAACAAGCCGGCCTAATAGATTTCTCAATTTACAGCCTACCGATTGAACAACAAAATGCATTCAAAATGATTCTACTACTGCCGATTGGCGCATTAATCGTAGTGATTATGCGACTCATCATCGGCATACGAACATCTGGCACATTCATGCCTATTCTGATTGCATTGGCGCTGATTCAAACAACTCTGGTTACTGGTATCATTATGTTTTTGATCGTCGTTAGCACCGGTTTATTTATTCGATCTTATCTTTCCCGCCTCAACTTACTATTTGTTGCCCGAATCTCGGCAGTAATTATTGTGGTAATTGCCATTATGGCAAGTATTAGCATCATCAGTCATAAGCTGGGGCTTAGCCAGGCAATGACTGTCACATTATTCCCGATGATCATCCTGGCGTGGACGATCGAACGTATGTCAGTACTTTGGGAGGAAGATGGCCCAAGAGAAGTATTCATCCAAGGTGGCGGCAGCCTGTTAACCGCTATCATCGCTTATTTGTTTATGACCAACCGAATTGTTGAATATCTCACCTTTAATTTCCCAGAGTTAATGTTAGTTAATTTGGCACTGATACTAATTCTCGGTCAATACACTGGTTATCGATTATCTGAATTGTATCGTTTCCACTCTTTAGAACGACGCAATGATACTAGCAAGCGTTAGAAAGCTTAGAAGTTTTGGCATTATTGGTATGAACCAAAGAAATTTTGGTTTAGTTTCAAAATATAATCCGCGCCACTTATACCCACTTGTTGATGACAAATTAAAAACAAAAAAATTAGCGCAAGATGCCGGTATTTCTGTACCCCAGCTGCTTGGAACCTTAAATTTCCAACATGATGTCAAAGGACTGAAAGAAATACTGAAGCAACACAAACAATTTGTTATCAAACCCGTCACTGGTAGTGGCGGCAAAGGAATCCTGGTCATCTCCGAACATGATCACACGAATTATTACAAACCAAGTGGCGACGCACTTCGACTACATCATATTGAACGACATGTATCCAATATTTTAAGTGGTTTACACAGCCTGGGAGGAAAACCGGATGCTGTAATGATTGAATCACTTATTCAACTTGATCCGGTTTTTTCAAACTATAGCTACGAAGGGATTCCTGATATACGTATTATTGTATTAAAAGGCTATCCTATTATGGCAATGTTGCGACTGACCACACACGAATCAGATGGCAAAGCCAATCTCCACCAGGGAGCTGTCGGTGTTGGTATCGACATTGGAACTGGCAACGCCTTACATGCTGTGCAATTTGGAAACCCAGTATCCCGACATCCAGATACAAAAAAGGTATTTACTGAACTAACAATCCCACACTGGGATGAATTATTACGGCTGGCTGCTGCTAGTTATGAAATGACCGGCCTCGGTTATCTTGGTGTAGATATTGTCCTGGATAAGGATCAAGGGCCAATGATCATTGAACTCAATGCAAGACCAGGGCTGGCAATTCAAGTAGCCAATTGCGCGGGTTTATTGCCACGCATTACGGCTATAGAAGCACTCAATAACATAGAACCGGACCCGCAGGTACGAGTTAATTTCAGTAAAGAAAATTTTTCCACCACATTAAGAAGACTGCCACCACGCAAACAGCGAACTCGAGCGACCGACCACGCGAAGAACAAGTTTTCTTAAAAACACACAGTTCAAATAACTGAAAGCTGGTAAATACTCAAGCCATCCACTTTGAAACTGATCGACCATTTTCGGTCTTAATCATGGTCAATAATCGCTACTTGATTACGGCCTTTCTTCTTAGCCTGATCCAGTGCCGTATCTGCAGCCTCACTAATACTCTTCGCATCCGGAAAATGCGCACGATCGGCAACACCGCAACTAAAAGTGACTGAGAATTCCTGATCTTCACACACATGAAATAATCGCGAAAACACACTGCGAATTTCATCCAGCACTCGAGCTGCTGCAGG
>JAHZIU010000359.1 GCA_022601315.1 Betaproteobacteria bacterium | reverse complement strand
GCTAAACGGGAACTCTGTTATTTGAATTGTCATTTCATGCCCTCACAAGTTCTTTCCAAACCTGAATATTGCACCAGTACGTTAGATTTTGGCCTGTATTGAATAGAACGCACATGCTCTCTACGCCGCAGAATAACTGCGTCTCCGGTCGCGAGCACGCTCAATTCAATACAAGGCGGTGTTTAAATTCCACCAACTGGGGCAATATTCAGGCTAACCAAGATGATTAGTTTCAAACAGCACTTTGCTTTTTTTAAATATTACTTTTTCTTACATCTTTCATCAGAAAATCTGTAGCAACCCATCCCGCAGCCAGTGCAATCAAAAATGCTAACGATATAAAACATTTGGGAAAACCGGCTTCAGTAGCTGGACAATTGACAAAGTCAAAAACCTCACCAGCAGAACCCATCAGTGCTAGTAAAAAAGCCGGTATAAAACCTATCATGAAAATGATCAGCGGCCATCGACCTATTTTTGCCATCATCATACCCCAGGCAATGGTGATAAGAAGATAGCAAACCAACACAATCATGCATGCCGGAATACTAAAAACTACCGGACATGTCGGCGTTCCACCCAGATGAACCACAGAAAGGGTAAACGCTACGTAAACCGCATAAGCAGAAAAACCAAATCCCAGCAGTCCCAACCCCATAGTCAAGAATGCTTTTGATCTCATATGTTATCAGGATCAAAAGTAATGCTACGGTTATAACCCACATTCGTAATACGGAATTTGCGTCCATTTTGTAGCTGCATATCGACACTTGCAACCTCTCCGTCCTTACCAAGTCCAAAAAAAACAGTGCCAGTTTGCGACGAAGACAAGCCCTCATTTTTCACAATGTAGTCTGTCAACGTACGTCCATCTTTTAGCGTTACTGCAATTTTTGCGCCCAGGCAATAAACATTGTCCGGCATGGCGAAATTCAGATAACGATTTTCCCCAGCGTTACTGATCAATGCTTTGGATTTGCCTTGTAAATTAACATGGATAATATCCGGGTAACCATCCTGATTAAAATCACTGATAAGCGGTGTAATGCCATACGCTTTGTTCACAACATTTGCTTCGCTCTCTGCGGAGGCAAATAGGCCATCTTCCCTTTGCAACAACAAACGTCCAGGCAGTTTAATGAACCTTTGCGGTATTAGTTCAACATAGTTTTCGGACACCAGCAAATCCTGGCGACTGTCCATATTGAAATCCTCAAACACCGCACCCCATGAGAATTCATATCCGGCCACTTTAACGTCTTCTGCAACGTCAGTGAATTTGAGCGCATCGTCGTTACGCCACAGCATCCATTGCTTTATGTAAACATCTTCTTCTCTGAGATCTCCTTTGGCCATAAAATCAGGCGCCGTTGTACCGACATTTGAGAAAAAGACATCCATATCACCATCATTATCAAGATCACCCACGGCTACGCCCATAGGATAACCGTACTTTCCGCTCATAGGCGTCTGTTGAGTAGTAAATTGCATATTTCCATTATTTTTATAAATTCGCGCCTCACCAGTGTCATAAGCTACAATCAGATCAGGTGTAAAGTTATCATCCAAATCAATAAATGTGCCCTGAAATGTATTGTGCACATAAGAAAGTCCAGCACGCTCGGTAATATTAGTGAAAGTATTATCACCATTATTCAGTAGCAAAAAACTCTCGCCGCCATAACCTTCCTTGTGAAAGATATTCTGCCCTTCTACATATTCTCGCTTGATGTAATTGGCAACATACAGATCGACCGCTCCGTCATTATTCAGATCAGTCATGGCAAACGAAAGCGGTGTATAACGCTCCATTCCATCGATATCAATTTTACTTTTCGTAAACCCCGTATCCGAGCGCGTGTATAGATAAACACCCGATTTGCGTGCCACAAACATATCGCTGCGGCCATCATTATCAGCATCGATGACTGAAGCGCCATAAGTCACATCATCTGCATTCTTTTCAAACTCAATCGTGTTAGTAATATCAATAAATCCATTCCCGGTATATTTAAAGAACCCGTCCGGTTGATTCATACCACCACCGAGAAAAACCTCTTCCACACCATCATTATCTAAATCAATCACCGCAGAAGCCATAAATGGCAAAGAGCTTTCCTTTTGATAGATATGAATAAAATCAAGCGGCACCTCTGTAAATTTAGGAATTGGCGTATTCGCATCCGGTTTTATATCAGGATATGGATTTTGTGCATCCATATAAAAACGCCCGGCTATCATCGCCATCATGGCGATCACTAACAGTGGTATAAAGCGTAAAATCTTAAATATTTTTTTCATATTTTTATCTCCCTATGATACTAATTTATCGAATCTTCCTTGCCTGAATCATTGAAAAAATAAAGAAAATCCCAAATGCGACATTGAGCGCGATCGGCATAATGTATTTTCCAATTTCGGGTGCAAAGACATAAATCACAAAAGAGGCGATCAGCAATATGATTGGGTTAAAAATCGCGTGCCATTTCTGGTAATGTGATCGGCCGGTTAGCACCAAACCGATGAAAATTAGGGACAACATCAGGGTTGTCACACGAATAATCGTTAACAATGATTCATATCTGAGTTGAT
>JAHZIU010000358.1 GCA_022601315.1 Betaproteobacteria bacterium | reverse complement strand
TCAGGGTGTCCCTGAACACTCATAAAATGATCACCATACTGCAACATATAATTAGGGCAAAAATGACTGCTTGCGAGCACTTCTACACCTTCGGGTAGAATGACAACCTGATCTTGATGACTTGCGATTAAATCCACACCATGTTGATGGGGTGCCATCCAGGGCTTGCTGCTTACAACCTGATTAAAGGTGACACCAATCCCCCAACCTTTATCTGATTGACGCACTGTTCCACCTAAAGCTTTCGCCATCAATTGGTGTCCAAAACAAATGCCAATAAAAGATTTCTCCGCTTGGTTCAGTTCACAAATAAATGCTTCCAATCGGTTGATCCAGGCTAAATCATCATTCACGCCATGACGACTGCCAGTGGTAATATAAGCATCACATTCGTCAAGATTTTTGGGATATTCAAAGGATTGAACCTGATACGTCTTGAACTGACAATCCGCTGTTGCTTTGGCAAACAATGCAGCAATCATGGCCGGGTAATCGGCAAATGCCGGTTGAAGTTCTTTGCGCACATAATCGCACTGTAAAATACCTATTTTCATCATAAAAACTAAACTACGTGTCAATTTTCATGTCATTATCTTTAGATTAATTGTTATTAATTTTTTTCTAAAGGGATCCATTTACAGCATCAGTAAAAATCTCAGCGTAACGCTCTGCACTAAAGGCAATTGGATTTCCAGCAGCCGCAGCGTCGACCACTGACATCTTGCCAATCCGTGCCGCCTGTGATTCATCAATATTAATACCTGATAGGGTATGAGGAATTTCCAATTCACGTCGCATTGTTAATATCCAGTCCATAAAACCATTAAAAGTAGGATCGTCAAATTGTAGAAAATGGCCTAAACGCTCAATCTGTACTGTTATGAGTTCTTGATTTGCCCTAATAATATAGGGCATGAGAATTGCATTCAGCAATCCATGATGAGCGTCATAAAGCGCGCCCAATGAATGAGCGATAGCATGCATGCCGCCCAGTCCTTTTTGAAAAGCTGTTGCGCCCATTAACGAGGCAACGAGCATTTGTGTACGGGCTTCCAGATCATTGCCATTCGCTACAGCCCGAGGTAAATAGTCTTTAACCAATCGCATACCTTCCATGGCAATTCCATCTGCCATCGGATGATAGGAAGGTGAACAGTATGCTTCCAAATTATGTGACAACGCATCCATACCTGTTGCAGCGGTAATACTTGCCGGCAGTCCTACTGTTAATTCTGGGTCCAGTATGACTTGGCTCGGCAGCATTTTTGGATGGAAAATAATACGTTTCACCTGGTTTTCTGTATCGGTAATAACCGCCGCACGACCAACTTCAGAACCAGTGCCCGCAGTAGTGGGGACCGCGACAATGGGTGCAATGCTGCTTTCTATCACTCGCTTCCAATTGTCACCAATATCCTCAAAATCCCACAATGCGCGGTTTTGACCAACCATTAGTGCTACGGTTTTGGCCGCATCCAGTGCAGAACCACCTCCAAATGCAATGACACCATCGTGTCCGCCTTCATTATAAGCAGTTATGCCATCGTTAACATTTTGGCCGGTTGGATTACTTTGGATATTACTGAATACACCACATCGCAAATCCATTTGATAACATTGGGTTACAGATTGCAGCACCATTGGCAATGCGATTAGTCCAGGATCGGTGATTAATAGCGGTGATTGCATGCCTAGTTGTTTGCAGGCTGTAGCAAGCTTGTTAATGCGTCCAGCACCTACGCGAATGTTATTTGGATAGTTCCAGTTTGCAGTCATTTCTGACATTTTACACCTCTAACACTAACACTTATGGCATGATCTTGACATGATAGGACTTTGGTTGTGTCAAGGCTTCAAAACCCAGTTTCGACAAAGTACAACCCCGGCCTGTGTTTTTTACCCCGCACCAGGCCAACTCAGGGTCCAAATAATCGCATCGATTGACAAAAAAAGTACCCGTATTGATTTGTTGCCCAAGAATAATTGCAGTATCAATATCCTGTGTAAAAATCGAAGCAGTCAAACCAAATTCGCTATCGTTCATCAATTTTATAGCTTCTTCATCAGAAGACACCTTCATGATACCCACTACGGGGCCAAAGCTTTCTTCAGTCATTACGCGCATAGAGTGATTGACCAGGGTTAACACCTGAGGCGCCATATACGGCGTGTCCGCTTGATCCATGGGAAAATCGCCGGGATTAATATGTGTCACAGCACCCTGCTCTACGGCATCTTTAATTTGGCTACGAACAAATGTTGCCGCTGCGGCATTCACCAAAGGCCCCAATGTGGTTTCCACCTCATCAGATCGACCAAGCCTGTATTCATTGACTAGCGCTACAAACTGTTTAATGTAAGTATCGTATATCGATTCATGCACGTAGATGCGTTCAATGCCGCAACAGGATTGCCCGGAATTAAAGAATGCGCCATCTACGGTATTTGCAACTGCATGATCCAGATCAGCATCCGCACGCACATAACTGGGGTCCTTGCCGCCCAATTCCAGATTGACACCGATAAAACGTCCTGCCGCAATTTTTTCAATTCTGGCGCCGACTGATACTGAACCTGTGAAAGCAACAAAATTAATCTGAGAAGATTGAATCACCGCTTCAGTTGCGTCATGGGTCATGTGCAGGTACTGAAAAACACCTTCAGGAAGCCCCGCTGTCTGAAATGCTTCAACAATACGTTCAGCACAAAGTGGCGTCTGCGCAGAGTGTTTAAGTATTACTGAATTACCGGCCAATAACGCTGGAATAATGGTATTGATCGGCGTATGTAACGGATAATTCCAGGGCGCAATCACCAATACCACACCCACGGGTTCGCGACTTATATAGCGGATAAAATTGTCTTTCTCACTCACTTGAAC
>JAHZIU010000357.1 GCA_022601315.1 Betaproteobacteria bacterium | reverse complement strand
TTACAGGGAATACGCGCTTGGCAATTTGAGCCAGCGAAATACAAAGGCGATATTGTCAAAGTTTGGGCAAAACAACGGATTCGCTTTGACCTTTCTTGATGAGATAAATAAATCTTGTGCATATCATGAATGATTTAGTCGCCAGCCAAATAAGCAAAATTATATTTGTTATTGCTTTTTGTTATTGTTGCGGTCTTGCCTCGGCAGCTGAGAACCAATCACAGCCGACAGATTTTGTAGATCTTGCGGCTGCCATGTTGAGAGACGGTCATAGTGATCGTGCTTTATTAGCATTGCAGAGTGTCGACCTGGAAGATGAAAAAACTGATCTGGCTAGATTCTATACGCTGCAAGGTTTGGCATTTATGAATCTAAATGACTTTGTTGCGGCCAAGGATAATTTGCAACTGGCTGTTAAAAATGGCCAATCAGACCCTGTTATTTTTGTTTATTTGGCGCAAGCCCATTATTCCCTACAAGACTATAAAAATACAATTCAGGTCATTGCCAAGGCTGGTGAGCATGCGAAAAGCGCATCATTGATTACCTTAAAAGCACAAGCATATTGGCATCTGGAAGATACCGACGCAACCATCAATACCTTGAACGAAGGACAAAGACTATATCCGCAGGATTTTAGTTTTCTGAGGCGTAAAGTTTTTTACTTTGTACACCTCGAGTTATATCAGGAAGCGGCCAAGCTGGGTCGACAGTACCTTAAGCAATCAAGAGCAGCGGTGGAGGACTATATTGCAATTGGGAATGCACTACGTTTAACGAAAGAGTATCAAGAGGCATTGAGTATTTTGGAGATTGCCCGTCTTCAATTTTATGGCAATGAAACAATTGCAAAACTTTTGGCGCATACCTATCTTGATCAGGGAAAACTCAATTCAGCAGCATTTATTTTGGAACAAGCAGCATTATTGAATTCTGATTTGTTGCCGGAAGCGGCAGAAGTCTATCGTCGTGCAGGTCGTTTTCATAAGGCACTAACACTTAATGAAGGTGTGCGGGATCAGAAAGTAAAATTCAAGCAAAGATTGTCCATTCTGTTGGCATTGAAACAATATGAGCGCGCAGCAAATATGGAGTCCAGTTTGCATCGAACGGGTTTGTTGGAAGACCAGAATATTCGTTATGCGCTGGCCTATGCATTTTTTTCAAGCGGTCGCTATCCATCTGCCCTTAAACATCTGGATCAATTAAAAGAAGCGGAGCTGTTCAGAAGAGGCATTGAGCTTCGTCGATTGATGGCGGTATGTAAAAGCGAGCCATGGGAATGTGCATGACCCTAAAGTCTTCAACTGAGGATTTTAGGATAATTCATTATCTTATTGGAAACCATTATTAATGACTACTCCATTCATACCCCCTTAACTTCCGTAAAACACCATTCACATAACGTTTTAATCTAAAAACATCCTTCTGGCGATTCGATTGTTAGCGATTGCGAGCGAGGAGGGAGGCGTTTTGCGCCATGGAATCACCAAAAATTGAATCTTTTTACTACTTTTCTAATACACAGGATACAAGAAATACCATGAAGCAATGTGTGCTTACATTAACGATATTCCTTATGACAATATGGGTGAGTCCAGTTGCGTGGGGTGTTAATGAAAAGGCTGAGTTTTCAATTCACTTGTTTCAGAATGGATTGCCGGTAGAGGGTGCAGTGTTGTCCATCAGTAGTGTTTCTTATGATGAAGTCGATGAACAATTGGATATGGCCACGTCGTCAGTAATTAGTTGGCGCGTCGATGAGCAGTCTGAAATGAGAACAAATGCGAATGGCGCATTGGCCGGTAAGCTGCCACCCGGGAAATATCATTTGACACTCACGGCCAATGATCAAACGTTTGCTTTCGATTTACCATTACGATCTGCAGAAAATGTGCAGGTTCTAGTCACCTTTTATGCAGATGACAGAAAACCATTGTTGAATATAGAAAGCTCTGTGGCAGGTACAATGGCAGGCGCTGATGCAGTATCTGATAAACCGAAGGAACAAGGTAACGGTCGTATTACTGCGCAAATCTTGTCTGCTGAAACAGGGCGGCCAGTTAAAGATGTGCAAGTTTTTATTAGTGGCTTAACAGAAAGATTGAGAACGGATGAGAATGGTCAGGTTACAGCAAATATTCCAATAGGCAGTTATAGTGTTTCGTTACTGCATTCTGCATACAGCAGCCAAACTCAGGATGAAGTACAAATTAACAAGGATCAGAATACCGAATTGCGTTTTAAGTTAACACCGGCCGGTGTTGAGTTGGCTGAATATGTGGTATTAGAACCATTTCTGGCGGGAACACTGGCTTCTGTCATTGAGGAACAGAAAACTTCATCTGAAGTTGCAACGATTTTAGGTGCGGAACAATTCAGTCGCAGTGGTGCATCGGATGTGGCTAGTGCGTTGACAAGAGCGTCTGGTTTAACCTTGGTGGGTGGCCAGTTTGTGTTTATTCGGGGTTTGGGTGAACGATTTTCATCAACGCTTGTTAATGGCGCGGCGATACCCAGTCCAGACCCGACACGGCGTGTCGTGCCGTTGGATCTTTTTCCGACCAGTATTTTGGAAAGCGTCCTGGTGCAAAAAACCTATTCTGCCGATCGTCCGGGTGAATTTGCTGGCGGTACTTTGGAAATGCGCACTCGAGGGATTCCTGAAGAATTTTTCTTTAATTTCAGCACCAGCACAGGGTTTAATACGCAATCTACTTTTTCGGATGCGTTGACCTACCGGGGTGGTGATACTGATTTTTTAGGTTTTGATGATGGTACACGTGCGCTACCCAATTCAATTGCTGAGGCAACAAGAGACGGTCCCTTATCGACACAAACAATTTTTAATCCAGATGGATTGTCACCTTCTGAACTGGAAGTATTGGGCGAAGACTTGTCAGATGTATGGGATGTGACCGAAAAGAAGAGAGGGCCTGACGCTGGTTTCCAAACCTCGCTCGGTGATGTGTTTCATTTAGGTGATTTTCGTATGGGCTATATAGCGGCAGGCGGTTGGGAGCAAAAGTTCAGAAATCAAAATGAAATTAACCGGTCATTTTCATCGTCAGGTAACCGATTTGATGACAGTCTGCGATTAACCCAGGATTTTGATGTTCAGCGCTCATGGCGGGAAGTGCAGTTAACCGGCTATTCAGCGGTCGAAGCTGAATATAAAGATCAGCATCGTATTTTTGCCAATACTATGTTTTTACGGCAGACAAGAGATGAAACAAGATTAAGTCAAGGGTTTACCGATCAGGAAGTAACCGATGTACGCAGGGTGAGATTGTGGAATTTCTCGAACCAATTGTTGATGCATCAAGTTGGTGGCGAGCATAAATTTGACTGGGCAAAGAATTTGAAAATTGATTGGTTATACACTAATGCAACAGCAAAAAGGGATGAACCAAAAACCAGGGATTATCGTTTCGATGAGGATAATCAGGGCAATTTTTTCTTTTCACGTAGACCAGATAGTAATTTAATTACATATGGTGATTTAATAGATAAAGACCAAAGTTGGCGTATGGATGGAACGTTGCCGCTGGAGTTATCGCCGGATTATAAGTTCTCGCTAAGCGGCGGCTTTATCACACAACATAAAACCAGGGATTCGACGATTCAGCGTTTCAGTTATTCATCTGCTGGACCCGATGCAAGAAATCAGGCTATTTTGTCGCAATCATCT
>JAHZIU010000356.1 GCA_022601315.1 Betaproteobacteria bacterium | reverse complement strand
TTTTTTTGTCTATATTACCAAATTTGCAAGCTGTTATTTGACGTTCAAGTACGACCAATGACGGTACGCAAGAAAGTTATTATTTTGCCGATAAGAGTACAGTTAAATAGAAGATTAAATGACTGTTTATGTGTCAGAAAGTTTTCATTCGAAAAATTTATCGCTTCAGCGTTAAATTATCTTTACCAGTTTGGATCTTGTATTTTTCATAAAATATTTTAAGTAAAAATCTGCAGAAGTATTGGTCGAGTATCAATGAGAGACCATGCGAGATAGCGTTATTGCAGATCGATTGAGAATTTAATGTTTTTTGTGAGAACGCAATGAAAAACCGCGACAATATAGCAGAAGGTGTATTGTTGACTTCAATGAGCACCTGGCTCGTACTCATATTCAGCGGCATGTTTGCTGGCATTGGTGCGATTGGGATTTATAATTTTTTTCCGCACTGGCAATTAATTAATTATCCGCTCCATGCAGTAGTAGAGGGTGTTGGGACTTTTGCGGCATTTATCGTCGCAACGCTTATTTTAGGCCTGCGTCGTTATCATCATCTCGGTCCCGCATACACTATTATTGCTGCTGCACTCATTGGCATGGGTTTCCTGGATGGATTGCACGCTTTAACGCACGCAGGAAAACAGTTTGTTTGGCTTCATAGTATCGCAACTTTTGTTGGTGGTATAACATTTATGTTTGTCTGGTGGGCAAAGGCATATGAGTCAAGGCGTTGGTTCAGTTACTTCCCGTTAATTATTTTTACCATCTCATTCGTTATCGGAATTGGCACACTGGTTTTTCATGAAGCGATTCCTGAAATGATTGTAGACGGGCAATTTACACTTGTTGCACGTTTAACTAATATCATCGGTGGCTTTGGTTTTTTACTGGCATCAGTTTATTTTATAGTCGCTGAGAAAACTGAAAATAATGAGAGTAGGGTTATCTTCTCATCACACTGCTTTCTTTTTGGGCTATCAGGCATTATTTTTGAATTTTCAATATTATGGGACGCGAATTGGTGGTTCTGGCATTTTTTACGTGTTTGTGCATATTTAGTTGCGGTTATTTTTTATTTAAATCTAACACAACGTGTCTTTCAAGAACTCCATGACTTGAGACAAAACCTGATAGACGAGAAAGACAAGGCTGATTCAGCAAATCAAGCAAAAAGCATGTTTCTTGCTAATATGAGTCATGAAATTCGTACACCTATGAATGGTGTTGTTGGTGCTGCAGAAATGCTCAGTCAAATGAATCCCAGCCTTGATCAGGCACGCATGGTACACACCATTCGTCACTCATCAAAAGCATTGCTCCGAATTATTGATGATATTCTTGACATATCAAAGATTGAAGCGGGTAAATTACAACTCGAGGCCGCACCAATGCATCTTCAAGAGGTTATTGAAAATGCTATGAGTGCAATTAAGGCAAGTGCGAATAAGCGAAATGTTCGTCTTTCGCTTATTCTTGATTCACGGCTTCCTGCTTTTATTTTGTCTGATTCGGTCAGGTTATATCAGGTACTGTTAAATTTGCTCAGTAATGCAGTGAAGTTTTCGCATGGCGAAAATCCTTTGCAACCAGGCAAGGTTGAATTGCATGTTCAACGGCTTAATGATCATCAGATGACATTTACGGTTAGTGACAATGGGATTGGTATATCGACAGAAGCATTATCTAAATTGTTTCAGCCATTCACTCAGGCAGATGGGTCGACTACCCGGAAATTTGGTGGTACTGGGCTGGGACTAGTCATCTCACAAAATCTGGTCCATTTGATGAATGGGTCAATTGAAGTCACCAGCGCTCCGGGGAAAGGAAGTGTTTTTACCATTACACTCCCATTTATTCAAACTGAAGATAAAAATAATGACCCGGATATTTCAGGACTGATGATATTGGCACTTATCGATGAAGATATGTGTCAAAAAGAAGTAGCAACTTATCTGGAATTAAGCGGTGCTAACATACACTTCTTTTCAGATGAGGCAGCTTTGCTATCGGCAGCTAAGACAGCTACTGTAGATAGTATTGTTCTGTTGGGTTTGCCTACGATGGCTGATAATGTACGTGTCCGCGAAGCAATAATCGCAAAATTTTCCGGCCAATTTCGATTTCTAATTTTTTCTGTTGATCCAGTACAAGATTTTGATCAAGGGCATGCTTCTCCCGATTGCCGTGTCTTGCAACCATCCCCACTATTACCTTCAGAGCTGAAATATGGTCTGGCGGCGTTGGCCGGACGAGAGATGCCAGATTGTAAACCGGCAGAAATGAAACCGATCAAAGCAAATACTAATGCCAATGATAGACGAAACTACAACATACTGCTGGTAGAAGACAATGAAGTAAACCGATTGGTTATCGCCGCCCAGCTAGAGGTGTTGGGTTACGTTGTGGATATAGCCGAGAATGGAGCCCAAGGTCTGGAGAAGTGGGAGAATGGCACGTTTGATCTGATACTGACAGATTGCCAGATGCCTGAAATTGATGGTTTCGAAATGACAAAAGTTTTGCGTAAACAGGAAAAAGAGCAAAAAACTTCACGTATACCAATTATTGCAATTACTGCAAGCGCCTTACAAGGTGAATTTGAACGTTGTCTGGCTGCGGGTATGGATGCTTATCTTCCCAAGCCAGTCGAATTGGCGCAATTGAAAGAAAGATTGGAAACCTGGCTTCCCCAGAGTTCGTAGCCTGATCAAACAGTTGTTACATCATGGATGATAATAATCATGGTTTGATGCGAATGATTTTTCTGGTTTAGGCGTGAACGTCTATTATTTCTTTTTGTTTTATACTACAGTTAATAGAAACCTTACCTGAATATTGCACCAGTACGTTAGATTTTGGCCTGTAATCGTTATTCCTGTTGGTTTTTAGAAAATACAGTTTGTACTTACGACTCACTTGCTGGTTTTTAACTTGCTTTGTATTGAATAGAACGCACATGCTCTCTACGCCGCAGAATAACTGCGTCTCCGGTCACGGGCACACTCAATTCAATACAAGGCGGCGTTTAAATTCCACCAACTGGTGCAATATTCAGGCAGTACTCCTTCAACTTGATATTTTAGGATACATTTTAAAAACGAAGTCTTTTTATTAAAGGCACACTTAATGAAAACCGGCATATTACGCTTCATCTTGTCCTTATTTATACTTCTTCTTGCGCTTCCCGCCTATTCAGATACGCCTGTATGGAAAGTTGAAAAAGATGGATATCAGCTTTTTATTGGCGGCACAATCCACCTATTAAGTTCGTCGGACTACCCATTGCCACCAACATTTGAACAAGCGTATAACCTATCACAACATCTGGTTTTTGAAACGGACATACAAAAAATTAAAGATCCGGATTATCAACTGAAAATGATGAGTGAATTAATTTTTACAGATGGGCGTAATTTAAAACAATTGTTACATGATGACACCTATCAGGCACTGGAAAAATATTGTCTTAGCAAAGGCATCCCTATGGCCGTTATTACCAGCTTTAAGCCCGGCATGGTGTCGATGATGCTAACCGTACTGGAACTACAACAACTGGGCATTGATGTTGCAGGCGTGGATGATTTCTACAACGCAAAAGCCAGGCAAGACGGCAAAGGACTCGGCCAACTGGAAACTGCTGAACAACAATTTTCCTTCATATCATCAATGGGTGAGGGACATGAAGATGAGTTAATCTCCTATACCTTGGAAGATATCAAAAAACTGCCTGCTACATGGAAAAAACTCAAATTGGCCTGGCGCCAGGGCGATCTCAAAAAACTCAAGAAAATTGCACTAACGCCCTTAAAAAATAACCACCCAAGTACATACAATACCTTACTGGTAGAAAGGAATAACGCCTGGATGCCACAAATTGAAGCACTATTGACGACGGAAGAAGTTGAATTTGTTTTAGTTGGCGCACTACATTTGGTCGGTAATGACGGTTTACTGGCACAGCTTTCTGCAAAAGGTTATCACATTGAACGGCTTTAATTTTCTTTTGGATGAATCATATGGCACGAACAAAACTAAGTTTCGCTACTTGTAATCTCTACAATCTGAATGAACCTGGGTTGCGACTATACAGTGATGCCGATGGGTGGAGTCAGGACGAATACAACCAGAAAATAAGCTGGATGACTAATTTAATCACCAATCTGGAAACAGATGTCTGGGCTTTTCAAGAACTCTGGCATACTAAATCACTGCAACATGTCTTTGCTGGTGATACTACTAATGAATACACATTATTAGCCCCAATAGACCATAGTGGACAAAAAATTATTTGTGCAGCCGCTGTAAAATCAAATGTCCTGGTTGGAGCACCTGAGTGGATATATCATTTCCCAGAAAATTTCCAATTGAGTAGTGGCGGAGATGACAATCAGGCTTCTGATATTGCCGTTCAGATCAATTCTTTTTCGCGTCCAGTTCTGCACTTTCAAATAAAACCTCGCTCTAACGGCCGGAAGATTCATGTCTATGTATGCCACTTTAAATCCAAGAGACCAACCAGAATCTACTATGAACCGTGGTACTCGGCACAAGCGCACTCCAAACATAGCGAAGCCATCGGCAGTGCAATCTCAACCATTCGGCGCACGGCGGAAGCAACTGCCTTACGGATGATTCTGACCGAACAAATGAAAGGAACCAACACACCCGTCGTTGTCATAGGGGATTTGAACGATAGCCAACAAAGCAATACGCTGAATATTATTACCGGACAGCCTAATTATCTTTTATCCGGCCTGTCAAAAGGTGGTAGCGATGTTGATTTGTATTCCGTTGGCACCCTGCAAGAATACCGAAGTCAGCGCGACGTATACTACACACATGTTTACAACAAGACCCGAGAATCACTGGATCATATTTTGGTCAGTCAGGAATTCTATGACAATAGCCGAAACAGAATCTGGGCGTTTAAAGGTATGGAAATAATTAATGATCACCTGAACTCAGATGACCACAAAGCTAATGGCTCTACTGATCATGGGATCGTACGAACAGAATTTGAGTATCGGCCTGCATAAATTGCGCTCCTTCTAGAATACATATTATCTTCGATCATGGATAATTTGTTTTACTATCGCTATGCACATCAAGGCCATCACCATTGAAAACGGTAATGCACCAATAATCATGGCCTTTTGTAAAGCTTCAAGACCGCCACCGCCAACAATCAACAAGGTGCCAATCACAATGGTTAGAATTAATCCCCAAATCACTTTATGCTTTAAATCTGTATGATTATTTCCACCGGCCATAATAGTATTCAAAACCAATACTCCCGAATCAGCAGAGGTAACCAAAAAGGTCAGTATAAGTACTACAGATAGAATAGAGACGGCTTTTGCCATATTACTGGACAGCATTATATTCAATGTTTCAAACAATTGCGCAGAAGCAGAAGCATTAATAAGGCGTCCATCTGCAACACCCGATAGCTCCAAATTAACGGCCGCACCACCTAATAACACCATCCAAACAAAACACATGGCTGCTGGTGCAAACATTGCACCAAACACAAATTCACGGATGGAACGCCCCTTTGAAATACGCGCTAGAAAAAGTCCAACAAATGGCGCGAACGCTACCCACCATGCCCAATACAATATTGTTCCGGTTTCTTGCCAATCTCCCAAAGGCGTAGTAACTTGATATACAACTGTGGATATGTCCGGTAATGAAATCAGATAGTCCAACGACGCGCTGATATACAATTTAAGCGAGAAAAATAATGGGCCAAAAAACAAAAACACCAACAACAATGCAAGTGACAACACTAAATTCAGGTTGCTTAAATATTTAATACCCCGCCCAATACCCGTTGCCGCTGAAATGATTGACAAAATCATAACGATTAACAGTGCAACAATTAATGTCGTTTTAGTAGGCGTTTGAGCTGACGACAAAAGCCAATCAAACCCTGAGATTTCATTAAATCCCGTTACCAATTGACTAACACCGTAACCAATTGTTACTGCAACGCCCAGAAGCGTGGCAATAATTGCTGTCATATCGAGAAGATGACCTGTGTATCCATTCAAATGGCGGCCAAACAACGGGATCAATGTTGTCCGAATGGTCAAAGGCAAATTTCGCCTATGTGCAAAATAGGCCATACATAATCCCGTCACGACATAAATTCCCCAAGGATGTAAGCCATAATGCAAAAATGCGTAGCGAAAAGTAGACGGCAGCGCTTCATGTGAATAGGGTTCAACTTTGCCATTGATGATTTCAGGATTATCGCCAAAATGCAAAAGGGGTTCTGCAGTTGAAAAAACCATCAAACCAATACCCATCCCAGCACTAAACATCATGGAAAACCATGAAAAATTGGAATACTCCGGTTTTTCACCATCCTTGCCAAGTTTCAATTTTCCAGTAACAGGCGTGATTGCCAGAACAATACAAAATACAAGAAAAAAAGTAACGACATAAACATAATAGGCATTAAAAATCCTTAACAATGCGCTATTCATCGCACTTAAAATGCTTAAAGCCTGGTCAGAAAATACTGCAGCCCAAAGTACCAATATTGTAATCAGCACCTTACTACCAATGGTCATAAACTTATTTAAACCCCGATAAAAACCGGACCCCGCAAGTTCCACCTGGATATCTTCAAATGGTGGTTTAATGTGTATTTCCCCTAAATTTATTATTCGGATAACTAGCCTGAATATTGCACCAGTTGGTGGAATTTAAACGCCGCCTTGTATTGAATTGAACGTGCTCTCGACCGGAGACGCAGTTATTCTGCGGCGTAGAAAGCATGTGCGTTCTATTCAATACAAGGCAAGTTAAAAACCAACAGGAATAACGATTACAGGCCAAAATCTAACGTACTGGTGCAATATACAGGCTAGTACATCCAAATTCTAATAACATCTAAAACATCTCGCTTCACAATAATTATTAATGTACTGAAATTGGTCATTTTAATAATAAAGTATTTGTTGGCTCAGTCGATAATAATTGTTGAAATTGATTCATAAAGTTTATAAGTTTAATTAAAATCATATAGTTACTTAACCACGAAATTGTCAATTCATTATTTACTTGCACATGGCTGGAAAAAATATCAGCCAGCTACGACATAAGCTTGTTGTTTATGAAAATTTGGTGGTACTCCAGATAAGTTCTTGACACTTTCTTAACAATTACTATGTTATTCTGCGCAACGGCAATATTGAACGAAACAACGTATTGTTCTTTATACAAAGCTTTTTTAGAAAGAACAGTAGGATAAACAATCACGAATAATTTCAATTAAAAACATATAGAATCAAATAATTCCAGAAAGGAAGCTAAATGTTCAAAAAACTAAATATACTTATTGCATCTTCAGTACTCGGTCTAATTCTCAGCAGCCCAGCCGTTGCGGAAAGAACTGTCGATGACTTTCAGACCTGGGGAAATATCACAGCTACCGGTAGCTTTTCTGCAATTAATCCTAAATTAAAATGGTGGCTTGAAGGGCAAGGGCGTTTTGGTAACGACTCATCAAGATTCTCTCAAGGGATCATCCGACCTGGTGTTGGTTATGCGCTAAATGAAAAAACCACTGTCTGGTTAGGTTATGCATGGATTCCAACCAGTTTTCCGTTTGCCGGTCAAAGCCCATTTAATGAACATCGTATCTGGCAGCAACTGTTATGGTCTAATAAATACTCTTTCGGTACGATCATGAGCCGTACACGTATGGAACAACGTTTCTTTGATATCCAAGGCAGCACCGATGTTGCTCATCGATTCAGACAAATGTTTAAACTATCCGTTCCG
>JAHZIU010000056.1 GCA_022601315.1 Betaproteobacteria bacterium | reverse complement strand
CCATAGCAACTTCTACTTCGGCAATTGTCGAAGCTGTACTTGGCTTTGTTGCTAAACGATGTAATTTTAACTGAGCCCGGGTAACCTCATTACTGGTATCTTGTTGCGCATCTTGTTGGGCTTTTATTTGTTTTTGTTGAATTAAATTTTGCTCAAGTATGAAGGCCTCTTTTTCTTCTAATAATTCTTCGAGGTGTTTTACTTTATTTTGTAATTGAATTAATTCTTTTTGAGTTGTTGGGTCGATTATAGGTTCAGGGGGCGGTGGAGTGTTTAAATTTGCGCATGCCGTCATAGAAAATAGGCAAAGAAGTACTACAATTTTTTGATTTAATACTTTTCTGAAGTGTATAAATTTCAAGGTGTCTTGGAGGCTCATTTTTTTGCGACAAATTTCTTATAGTTAGCGATGTTTGTGATTCTGGGATAGATTCTAAGTGTGCGTCTCTACATAATTATCGGTACTTATTAAAAAAACTTTAAGAAATTAATGATTTTTTTATGGTTTATTACTTGATACATACACTTGTATTATATTTTGAGAGTAAATATAAATATTCAAGTGTAGATCTAAATATTTTCCCCATTTGCTTATTTTACTCAGATTTCATAATTGTTTGCTTAATTTTAATTATTTATTTCACTTTGCATTTTATATTGAAAGATAATATAAAAAATATAATGCCATATAACTATATTTCTATGAATTTCTTTCTGTGAAATGTAAATACTTTGTGTGAGAAGTGCGTATTGAAGGGTCCGTGCACATCGTGTGTTTGAAGAATGTGCCAGTATTGAATTAACGCAAAGATTTGACGTGGGATTATGCTCATTTATTAATGGTAAAATCTTTTGTTAGAAAGTGGTAACAACGGGGTAATCTTATTGATTATATGAAATGTATTTTACATCAAGGTAGAGGAAATACGGCTGAAAATCGCAAGTACAACTTTTCTCATGGGTTGGATACGTTTTATTTGGCGTCAGTATGAGATATCTGCTGATATCAGACGTATTGTTCGTTTACTTTAGTTTGCTAAGGTCTAGTAAGACAGAATTAATCTGGGTTTCTTGGTTGAAAGTGCTTGAACACACTATAGCAGTTTGATCAACTGTTTAAGTAAAAAAATTATGGGAAATCACAACGGATAAATTTTGTTAACCCGACTAATCATCCTGGCATTTGTAATCGGAGTTATTTTATTGCAGCAACAGGCTGAGCTTCCGAAGTTAATATGGGTTTTTGGTTTGCTGCCTATTGCAATAACTGCGTGGTTGTTCTGGCAGTACGAATCATTCTTAGTGGTGGCAACAGGAAGAATTTTGTTGTTGATATTTTTCATGGGAATTGGTTTCTTTTGGGCTGGAGGATTTGCACAATGGCGTTTAGCAGACTCTCTACCACAAGAATGGGAACGTCGTGACGTTCAAGTGATTGGTGTAGTGGCTAGCCTGCCGCAAAATAGTGATCGTAGTGTACGTTTTCAATTCAATGTTGAACAGATACTAACAGCGGACGCTGTGATACCGAAAAAAATTATGCTGTCTTGGTATGGCAATCGCCAGACAAATGGTAATGATTTAAGATTGCCGGTTATTAATCCTGGCGAACGTTGGCAGATCACAGTTCGTCTCAAACGCCCGTATAGTAATGCGAATCCACATGGTTTTGATTTTGAAGTATGGGCACTGGAAAGGAATATTCGGGCAGTTGGTTATGTGCGTCAATCAATTGATAATCAGCAATTAAATCCAATGGTAAATCGACCTGATTATTGGATTGAGTATCTACGCCAAGAAATTCAAAAGCGTTTTACACTTACATTATCGAATCATACTTATTCTGGTGTGTTAAAAACTTTTGCAACTGGTGATCAACGTGTGATTCCACATGATCAGTGGCAGGTCTTTACCAGAACGGGCACAAATCATTTGATGGCTATTTCTGGTTTGCATATTACACTGGTGTCCAGCCTGGTTTTTGGAATATTTTTCTGGTTGTGGCGCTGCAGTGCGCTGCTTTTATTATATCTGCCAGCACGTCGGGCAGCAGTGGTTGCTGGATTAATTGCAGCATTCGGTTATGCTGTACTTGCCGGTTTCGCAATTCCTGCGCAGCGTGCTTTTTACATGCTGGCAGTTGTGGCTATTGCTATATGGAAAGGGAGTCTGACTTCATCATCGGCTATATTAGCATGGGCGTTATTATTGGTAGTGCTGATTGATCCATGGGCTGTTTTATCCCCTGGTTTTTGGCTATCATTTGGCGCAATTGCGATTATTATGTTAGTCACGATGGGGCGTATTGGTCAATTACATTGGCTAAATGGTTGGTTGCGGGTGCAATGGGCAATTACTTTGGGCTTGGCGCCATTATTACTGGTTTTGTTTCAGCAAGTGTCACTAGTTTCGCCTATTGCTAATGCAGTTGCTATTCCGTTAATTAGTCTTGTGGTGGTTCCGTTAACATTATTGGCAACGATACCATTATTTGATTTTATGTTGCCACTCGCCCATTTAGTGTTAAGTGCTGTTATGACATTTTTGTATTGGTTAAGCGATTTGCCACAAGCTGTATGGCATCAGTACGCACCACCTGCCTGGACCGTATTGCTTGCTGTGATGGGCATTTTCTGGGCTTTGTTGCCAGGCAGTCTGGGGCTGGGTTTTTTTGCTGGTTTTCCAGCACGTTGGCTTAGTATATTTGCACTATTGCCAATGTTTTTAGTAACGCCGCCAAAACCACTCGCTGGTGAACTATGGGTGACGGTTTTAGATGTAGGCCAGGGTTTAGCAGTGGTTGCACGCACAAAAAATTATTCTTTGTTGTTTGATACGGGACCCAGTTTTGGCGAATCAAATAGTGGAGATCGTATCATTGTGCCTTATTTACGAGGTGAAGGCATCAGTCAGCTGGATACTATGATTATTTCGCATGCGGATTCGGACCATAGTGGTGGTGCTTTATCCGTATTGAATGCCTTACCAGTAAAAATGTTGATATCATCTCTAGATGAGACACACCCGATACATCAAAGCATAAACAATTATCAGTGCCATGATGGCCAATCTTGGCAATGGGATGGCGTGCAGTTTGAACTATTGCATCCACTAATACAGAGCTATGAAAATACATTGCGTAAAACCAATGCAAATAGTTGTGTGCTTAAAATAACCACTGAGTATGGCAGTATAATATTACCAGCTGATATTGAAAAGGCCGGTGAACGTGAGCTACTTGCACGTGCTCGTACTATATTGCCAGCAAGTGTTTTGATAGCGCCACATCATGGCAGTAATACTTCTTCAACGGCGGCATTTATTGAGGAGATAAATCCTACTCTAACAATTTTTACTGTTGGTTACCTAAATCGCTACGATCATCCCAGAGCTGAAGTGGTTGAGCGCTATCGAAATTTAGGAAGCGAGATGCTGCGTAGTGATGTTGATGGTGCAATTTTTCTGCGCTTTGAAAAAAGCGGATTGTCAGTTGAGACTTGGCGTAGTTTGCATCAACGTTATTGGCAGTAACTTATTCAGATTCAAATGCAATGGCTGGTTGGGTATGTGGTGCTTTTTTTATTTTCCCTCCGACTCTAGCAACGATTTCTTCTGATTCTTGAATGCCAATATGAAAACCGGCAAAGCCAGGCATGACCACTTGATCAACAGCCATTCCAATGACTCTTCCATTGTAAGGGGAAATGATTTCATTGCGAGTGTTGGTGATTGGGTCTGTAACCACACCAAGAACCTTGTTTTTCGTGATTTCGTCACCCAGTTTAACAGTGCTGAATAGGATGCCACTATGATCAACACGTACCCATGTAGAATGATAATAAATGGATTCCAGTTTATCCCAAGAGGCATTATTTTCCAGCATTGCTAAATTACTTAACATTGTCCGAATACTTTTTACGCCATATTCTATGGCTTTTTCCTGAAGTGTCAGTGATTTTCCTGCTTCCAATGTAACTGAAGGAATGCCTGTTTCCTGTGCAGCATAACGTAACATACCTTCGCTGCCTTCATTATGCAATATAACCGGCATACCAAAGGCTTGCGCAAATGCGGCGACGTTTGGAGAGTTCAGATTAGCTCTGATTTGAGGTAAATTGGTTCGATGCGCTGAACCGGTATGCAAATCAACTAGAAACTGACAATGTTGAATGATTTCAGTAAAAAATGAATGAGCGATACGCGCAGCCAAACTACCTTGTGAGTGACCTGGGAAAAAACGATTTAAATCCCGGCGGTCTGTAAGATAGCGTGAAGCACGTTGGAATCCTTGTAGATTTACTATAGGCACGCCAATAATTGCGCCAGATAATTTTTCTGTGTCGATATCATGCAGAATGCGTCTAACGATTTCTATACCATTTAGTTCATCGCCATGAATTGCTGCGGTTAAACAAAGTGTAGGGCCAGTTTGAGCACCATTGACTACCAATATTGGTGTGGATTGTGAAAGACCGCCCAGAGTTTGATTGGGTTGCCAAGATAAACGCATGGAAGTTGCTGGTGGAACGACCGTATTGAGTAACGTCAGAGGTTTCTGTGGTCGTTTGAATTTATCAATATTAAGCAGATCGGTTATTTCGCTGATTAAAAGTGGTGTATTGCCTACTACGGGATTCAAATTGAGAGTAGTCCCATCTTCAATATCATCGAAGGATTGATGTGAGAACCCATCAATTGATACGAGGAGTAGTAATAGGCCAGTGATTTTTTTGAACATTGCTAGCTGTTGTAGTTCATCGATTTATATTATGTACTAACGTCAGAATGTCTAAATCATTTAATTCTCAATTGAATACAATAGGTTAAAATTAGGAAACCGTTTTTGTTTTTACTAATAATTGTATTAATTTACAGGTGCTTGTATAAGATAACGGATTTTTTACTTGGTAGTAGGCGGATTACAGGGGAAAAATAGGTTTATATTGATTCAGGACTTACTAACATGTTTTTATGTTGCATTTCAGCGGATAATGAAATTATAGTAACTCGTAAAATTTGGTGGTTTATTTAAGAAGGGTACTAATTGTCTGTGGTGTTAGTTGGAAATTGAATGCCTTTAAAGATTATTGTGAATGATGTACCTTCGCCTAGTTTACTGGCGACCTTGATTTGCAATTTATT
>JAHZIU010000055.1 GCA_022601315.1 Betaproteobacteria bacterium | reverse complement strand
GTAGTGTTTACAACGCTGGAAAGTCACTTGCATAGCGAGAAATCCATTCTTTGGCAGCTTCATCTGCGCTTAATTCGCGGCCCTCTATACGCTCTACTTCCTTGCGGTAATGTTCGATGTGGCAGATTTGCTCGATCATGCGTAAGCGGAAAATTTCTTTGGAGTCATCAAACTCGAGGCCTATTTCATAGCCATTGTTTGATTTTTCGCACCATACAACACTGCCGGTCAGCGTATTCTCTGTTTCAAGCACGGGAATACAAATTTTAATTTTCTGGCGGATTTCGAGCGCCTGTTTAGATATAAAAGACAGGCCGCCGAGACTTACATTATTGAGTGTTTCATTGTTCAAGTCGTCGTATTCATCGTCTGCCCAGTCCATTGTAACTTGTATATGTACATCAGACGGGTGACGGATAAACTTTCGAATCAAAGTGTAATCTTGCATGGGGACACTCGCATATCCTTGAATATAGGCAAAATAAACGCTCTTTTAACTCAATCCGTAATGTACTGAAAATCCAATATGCTGTCAAACATGTAGGCGTTTGTTTGTACGGAAGTAGGAAAGAAGCATCTAATTCAAAGTTGAAGCTGGGCTAGCCAAATAACAAGAATTTATAAAAATTAATAAAATTAACTACAAAAATTTAATGCCGCTAAAGCATTTCATTAATTTGTTGCAAAACTTCTTCATCCAATTCGCCTGCCTCGGCACTTAAGTGTAGTCTAGACATTAAATAGCCGTGGTAGGCCTTGGCTAGATCGCGGCGAGCAGAATACAGTTGCTGCTGAGCATTTAATACATCAACTTCGGTTCTTACGCCAACTTCTTGCCCCAACATGGTTGAGTCTAATTGACTCTGGCTGGAAACGACCGCTTGTTCCAGCGCCCTTACCTGAGCAATGCCATTAGTGACATTAAGATATTGCTGGCGTACTTGTAGTGCATTTTGACGCCGGGTATTTTCCAAGTCGTGAAATGCTCTGTCCCGGTTGGCTAGTGCTTCTCTTACGCGTGATTGAATAGCAAATCCTTCAAACAAGGGAACATTCAGTTGAAGACCAATTGATTTTGAAGTGAGGTCTATGCCTTGGCCTGTGAATGCGCCACCTACCCCGGTTTGATCGCTATATTGTGCGACAAAATCAAGTGTAGGATAATGTTGCGCCCAGGCTTTTTTCACTTCTTTGCTGGCAATTTCATACGCTGCTTGCTGAATTTTTAGAATAAAGTTTTTTTCGGCTGCAACACTTATCCATTCATCCATATTGGCATAGCGTAGACTCAATAAATCTTCGGTTATTTTTTTTGAACTGACAAGATATTCCGGGAAACGGTCAATAATTTGTTGCAGTGACCGCTTACTGATTTCAAGCGCATTTCGTGCTGCAATTTCTTGAGAAATGGTCAGATCAAAACGTGCTTGTGCTTCATTGGTATCAACGATTGTCGACACGCCCACTTCAAAATTACGTTTGGCTTGCTCCAGTTGTTTAAGTATGGCCTGTTTCTGAGCTTCTGCCACTTCTACATCTACTTGTGCATCTAAGGTGTCAAAATAAGCTTGTGCAACACGTAAAATTAAATTTTGCGCCGCAATAACAAATTCTGCATCTGCTTGTATGACTTCAATTTTTGATTGTGCATAAATGATGATGTTTTCAACACGTATAAGCGGTTGAGTCGCTGCAATAACTACGCCGCGGCTTTGAATGGTAACTTCATCAGGGTTTTCACCAGAGCTAAGGTTGCCAACATCTATTTTCTGTGTTTGCCGTGTGCCGGTCAGTGTGATATTCGGTAGCAACCCTGCGCGGCCTTGAGTGGTTTTTTCCTGTGCAGCCAGATACGCTGCGCGCGCTGATTTATACTGAGCATCCTGTTCCAACGCTTCGCGATAGATATCCATCAAATTCGCGGCGTACGACGAGGTATGTAATGCCATACCCAATACGAATACAAATAAAAATTGCAAGATTTTCATAATGATTTTTGATTATATTTTGGAGCAATGACGAAAGAAAAATAGGCCTGTGGCCCCTAAAATAAATCTAATAATCAAAAGGTAAACCTTTTTGGTTGCTGTGCATTAATAAATGGTACGGTGCTGGTTTCAAATAATTTGGTTGTATTGAATTCGCCTGGTGCGACATAGGTAATAATTTCAGCATCCATTACGGGTTCTTCACCCACAATTGCAAATAAGCGTCCGCCCGGATTCAGGCTATTTTGAAAAATTTCAGGCAATACAGGTGTAGATCCTGTTAATACGATCACATCGTAGGGCGCATACTTTGACCAACCTTGAGCGGCATCCCCCTGTTCTAATGTAACATTAGAAATGTCGTGCGCAGCCAGATTTTTTTCTGCCATCCCTTTGAATTCAGGAATAATTTCAACACTATAAACATGCGCGCCTTTTTCAGCCAGCAAAGCAGTCATGTATCCACTACCACTGCCAACTTCTAAAATCTTATCTGTTTTTTTAATGTTTAGTTCCTGTAGAATACGTGCTTCCATTTTAGGTGCAAGCATCACTTGACCATGACCCAGTGGAATTTCCATATCAACAAAAGCCATGTCATGATAAGCTGCCAGGACAAATTTCTCACGATGTAATTTGTATAATAAATTAAGTACTTCATCATCCAGCACGTTCCAAGTGCGAATTTGCTGGGTTACCATATTGGATCGGGTTTCTTCGAGGTTCATAATGTTTCTTTCAAATTTAGTGACAGACTTGCAATTATTTCACATTTCCATTAGCTTCACAGCATCAGCTAGGGGTCCGTACCAGAAATATCTGGATTTTCGGTGAGACAGTCCCTTAATACCTGACGCGGATCATGCCGCCGTAGGGAAGCTGGGACTTGTCCTCCCGCTCTTTATGGCATCTTAAGGAGCATACAATGAGCAGCACAATTTTAAATCAACAAATTTTTTCTAATACCACTGCCCAAGTTGATGAAGCAGCGGTTAAATCATTACCCAATTCTCGTAAAATCTATGTGCAAGGTCCCCGGGCTGATATCCAGGTGCCGATGCGTGAGATCAAGCAAGCGGATACAACAACCAGTAGCAGTGCTGAAAAAAATCCACCGATATGGGTTTATGATACTTCCGGTCCGTATACAGACCCGACTGTAAAAATTGACATTCGTTCCGGGTTGCCTGCACTTCGTGAAAAATGGATAGAAGAACGCAATGATACGGAAGTATTATCCGGCCTCAATTCGGCTTATGGTAAGGAACGCTTGAACGACCCAAAGCTTGCGGATATGCGTTTTAATTTACAACGCCAACCACGCCGTAGCAAGACCGGAATGAATGTGTCACAAATGCATTATGCACGTCGCGGGATTGTAACGCCAGAGATGGAATACATTGCGATTCGAGAGAATCAGCGTTATGAAGCATTTACTGCGGAAAACTACGAATTGTTCATGCGTCAGCATCCTGGACAGGATTTTGGCGCATCATTACCAAAAACAATTACCGCAGAGTTTGTGCGTGATGAAGTGGCGCGAGGGCGTGCAATTATTCCAGCGAACATTAATCATCCTGAAGCAGAGCCGATGATTATCGGGCGTAATTTTCTAGTGAAGATCAATGCAAATATCGGTAATTCTGCACTCGGTTCGAGCATTCAGGAAGAAGTCGAAAAAATGACCTGGGCGATACGTTGGGGTGGTGACACGGTGATGGATCTATCCACAGGTAAGAATATTCATGAAACACGAGAGTGGATTATTCGTAACAGTCCGGTTCCGATTGGAACGGTACCCATTTATCAAGCCTTGGAAAAGGTTGACGGCAAATCGGAAGACCTGACTTGGGAAATCTTCCGTGACACATTAATTGAACAGGCAGAACAAGGTGTCGATTACTTTACTATCCATGCCGGAGTTCGCTTGGCGTATGTGCCGATGACAGCCAAGCGGCTGACTGGTATTGTTTCGCGAGGTGGCTCCATTATGGCTAAATGGTGTTTGGCGCATCATGAAGAGAGCTTTCTTTATACGCACTTTGAAGATATTTGCGAAATTATGAAAGCTTATGATGTGAGTTTCTCATTAGGTGATGGGTTGCGCCCCGGGTCGATTTACGACGCCAATGACGAGGCACAATTTGCAGAATTGAAGACTTTGGGTGAATTAACCAAGATCGCCTGGAAACATGATGTTCAGACCATGATTGAAGGACCGGGACATGTTCCGATGCATTTAATCAAGGAGAATATGGATTTGCAATTGGAGCATTGCGATGAAGCGCCCTTTTATACATTGGGACCACTCACCACCGATATTGCACCGGGGTATGATCACATCACATCAGCGATTGGCGCCGCCATGATTGGTTGGTATGGCACCGCAATGTTATGTTATGTCACACCGAAAGAGCACCTTGGCTTACCTAATAAAGATGACGTGAAGGATGGTATTATTACCTATAAGATTGCTGCGCATGCCGCAGATCTGGCAAAAGGGCATCCCGGCGCACAAATCAGGGATAATGCCTTATCCAAAGCACGCTTTGAATTTCGTTGGGAAGATCAGTTTAATTTGAGTCTTGATCCTGATAAAGCGCTTCAATTTCACGATGAAACCTTGCCACAGGATGGTGCAAAAGTTGCACATTTCTGTTCCATGTGTGGCCCACATTTTTGCTCCATGAAAATAACGCAGGATGTACGTGATTACGCAGCCAAGCAGGGCTTGACAGAGGATGAAGCGTTGAAACAGGGAATGGAAGAGAAATCTGAAGAATTCAAGAGAACCGGTTCTGAAATTTACAATAAACTATAGTCACTTAATTTATAAGCGCTGCTCATTCATATGGACCTAACTTTATTACTTAAGGCATTAATACTTGGTATTGTAGAGGGGTTAACGGAGTTTTTGCCAATCTCTTCCACAGGTCATCTCATTGTGGTGGGTGATTTGCTGGATTTTAATGATGAAAAAGGTAAAGTTTTTACCATTGCTATTCAATTGGGTGCCATTCTGGCAGTATGCTGGGAATATCGTACCAAGATCTATGATGTGGTTGTCGGTATCGGTGCAGACAAAGCTGCTAATCGTTTTGTCTTAAATTTGCTGATTGCATTTATGCCTGCTGCAATTCTGGGTTTATTATTCATTGATATTATCAAGCAATACTTGTTCAACCCTGTGTCAGTCGCGACGGCTTTGGTTGTTGGTGGGATACTGATTTTATGGGCCGAGCGTAGGGATCACGTGATTGAGGCTGAACAAGTTGATGACATGAGTTGGAAACATGCGCTAAAAGTGGGGTGTGCGCAATGCTTGGCATTGATCCCAGGGACTTCACGTTCCGGTGCGACGATCATCGGTGGGTTGCTTTTCGGTTTATCACGCAAGGCGGCCACCGAGTTTTCATTTTTTTTGGCCATTCCAATTATGTTTGCCGCTACGTTTTATGATGTCTATAAAAACCGAGATATTTTGGAATACAGTGATTTCAGTATGTTTGCAGTGGGGTTTATTGCCGCATTTTTCAGCGCGTTATTGGCGGTGCGTGCTTTAATACGTTTTATCAGTAATCATGACTTTACTGTGTTTGCCTGGTACAGAATCGTGTTTGGTATCATTATTCTGGTAACGGCTCAGACAGGTATTATCGCCTGGTCAGACGCTGAAGGTAATGTCGTTACTTAAGCGAAAAATTTATCGATTACAAATCGACTATATGCGGTACTGCAAAATTCTCTCCAACGCCCTTGATTTAGGCGAGGCGAAGTTGGAATTTTACAGGTTGTTTTTAACTTTGTTCCCACGGCAAGTTGGCCACTTTCCAGCCTGAAAGCGTACCACGGTGACCGGCTTCATCCTTATCACCTTCAAAACCTTCTAGAACGTTGTAGCAATCCGTAAAACCTGATTGCGTGGCAACAGCCGCAGCATGATTAGAGCGTGCGCCACTGCGGCAGATAAACAGCACAGTTGCGCTTTTATCAACCCGGTCAGACAGTTGATCCAGAAAATTTGAATTTGGTTGCATTCCAGGATAAGTTCGTAATTCAATTTCAATGGCGCCTGGTATGCGTCCTACCCAGTCTAGCTCAGCATTTGAACGAATATCAACAATTTGTGCGTCTGGCGCTTTCTGCATCAATTTGTAAGCTTCTGCAGGAAGTAAAGCGCCGTGATAGGGTAATTCTAGATTTTTGGCGCGTTGTTGTGCTCTTTGTAGTATTTCTGTTGTGGTTTCATCCATCACTATTTTTCCGATTGGTGTAAACGTGGTAAATATATTGGTATTTTTCTTGTCATGTCATACTGACATTATAATAACGCATCAAGGGCACTTCTAAAAATCCAGATTTCACTCCAACTGCTGTGTTACAGAAAAATTTATTGTTTACATATCAAACATATGCTGCGCTGAAAAATTTTTTCTGCACCTTGTATTTGGGCGAACACTGAATTTTTTAGAAGCGTCTTCAATAAGTACAACATCATAAACCCTATTAAACCTTATGGAAAAAATTCGTTTATCAAAACTTATGTCGGAGCAAGGAATTTGTTCTCGTCGGGAAGCGGACAAATATATAGAGCGTGGCTGGGTATTTGTCGATGGTGAGCGAATTACTGAATTGGGTACAAAGATTTATCCAAGCCAGAAAATTAAGCTAGATAAAGCGGCTCAGGCACAGCAACATGGTTATGTAACTATTTTAATCAATAAACCCATTGGCTATGTTTCAGGGCAGCCAGAACCTGGCTATCAACCTGCTGTCAACTTAATCAATGGGGACTCCCAATTTGTAGACAAGCGTTTTCCACAACGTTTTAGTCCAATGCATTTAAAAAACTTGGCACCAGCAGGAAGGCTGGATATTGATTCCCAGGGTTTGCTGATAATGACACAGGATGGGCGCATCGCTAAACAACTCATTGGGGCCGATTCTAAAATCGAAAAGGAATATTTGGTGCGGATTAAGGGTTCCTTGTCTAAGGAAAATCTGGCTTTGTTGAATCATGGGTTGAGTTTGGATGGAAAAGTATTGAAACATGCACAAGTAAGCTGGCAAAATCAGGATCAACTGCGTTTCATTTTAAGAGAAGGTAAGAAACGCCAGATTCGCCGCATGTGTGAATTGGTGGATATACAGGCTGTTGGATTAAAACGGGTGCGAATTGGCAAGGTTAAACTGGGTAATTTGCCAGAGGGAAAGTGGCGTTACTTGCTAAAGAGCGAAAGGTTTTAGTTGTTATTAAACCATAGTTTTCCGCCTACTAGATTCCAGGTAAAACAAGAGAGGTTGTAGGATGCTTCAGCGTTTACACGTTGTTCTCAATATTTCTCCAGATAAACTTTTATACTATTACGAGGGTGAGGTTAATGCTGTAGTGGCGAAGACAACAGATGGTCGTACCATTCGGTTTCCAGCCAATGTTTTACGCTCGGTGGTTCAAAAGCATGGTGTACACGGTACGTTTGAGTTGGTTTTTAATGAACAAAATAAGTTTGTATCAATTTGCCGTATTGATAATTAATCTTTGGCGTAAGTTTTATATATAAATATGGAAGTAAATAAAATAAGTAAGGTGGTTCAAACAATTCGATCATTCTCACAGAAGGGTTGCAACGGATTTATATTATCAATGTCAGAAATGCAAGTACTGGTTCGAGACCGCTTTAAATCAAATAATTATCAGTATGGGTTTGAAGGATAAGGATATTATGCGGCCTGTAATAGATGATTCATTATTTGCTAGTATTATTCAGCAGTCTGGACAAGGCATAATGATTCATCAGAATTTTCAACCACTATTTGTTAATCAAGCGTTTGCGGACCTGCTGGCCTACCCTAATCCAGACCATATTCTTACCATAAAAGATATTCGCTGTTTGTTTGCCAAATCTGATTTGGCTGCAATTGAACGTTTTTATCAGAGCTGCCTTGATGGTAAACAAAGTTCATGGCGCTATGAATTTGAGGTTGAGAGAGCCGATGGACAATTGATTTGGCTGAGTAATAATTCATTTAGAATTTCCATTAATGGAGAATGGGCACTTTGTGACAGTTTCCTGGATATTAGTGAGCATAAACAGATTGAACAACGTAATGCGTTGCTTGCCACTGTGGTGGAGCAGATGGATGATGGGGTGGAAATTACAGACGACAAAGTCAACATCATTTATGTTAACCCAGCGTATGAGCGGATTACTGGCTATGCACTCGAAGAAACTTTAGGTAAAACACCTGCTGAGTTACTACGACCAAAAGGTGTGGATGATATGTCTTATAAAGCATTTGAACAAAGTGTTATTAAGCATGGTAGCGGCCGCACTCAATTTGTTTCACAACGCAAAAATGGTGATCAATGGATATCTGACACGACGGTGACAGCGGTAGAAGAAAAGGATGGTCGTGTTGAAAAATATGTAGCAATTAAACGCGACATCACTGCACGGGAGCGGTCTGAGCAAGAGTTGAAACGCAGCGAACAGCATTTTCGTGGCTTAATGGAACACGCTGTTGATGCCATATTTGTGCACGACTTGGAAGGACGATTTATTATGGTCAACCAGCGAGCGTGCGAAAGCTTGGGTTACGAGCAAAATGAATTGCTTCAACTTTCGGTGCAGAATATAGAATGCGGTATAACTGGAGACAGCTTGCTTCAATTATGGGAGAAGCTAAAATTGGGGCCGATAAGCATAGAAGGCTATCATGCACGTAAAAATGGTAGCCAATTTCCTGTGGAGCTGCACATTGGAAAATTTGACAGCGCAAATATAGAACTAATTATCGCCATTGCCAGAGACATAACCAAACGCAAGAAAAACGAACAAAAGTTATATAAACTGGCCTATTTTGACAGCCTTACCGGTTTGCCAAATAGGAAATTAGGGCGTGAAAAGTTAGTAAAGACGCTGGCAGCTTCGAAGCGTAACCAGAGAAATGGTGCGCTGTTATTTATTGATCTGGATGATTTTAAAAAAGTCAATGATACGATGGGACATCATGTTGGTGATAAGTTTCTAAAGCGCTTTGCCAACCAGCTTGTTAATTGCTTACGTGCTTCAGATAGTGTTTCCAGATTGGGTGGTGATGAATTTATGGTGGTTGCAATTGATGAGCAAGAGGACGGTAACATTGATTTTTTGGCACAGCGGATTGCTGACCTATGCCAGAATCCCTTTAAGATTAAGGGACGGGAAGTCTATATGAGCGCCAGCATTGGTATTTCCTTATTTCCACAAGACAGCACAGACCCAAATGTATTGATGCGTAATGCTGATACCGCCATGTATCGTGCTAAGTCCAGAGGACGTTCCCAATTTTCTTATTTTGACGCTAGCATGAATGAGTTAGCTGTCAAAAACATGCGGATTGAAACGCTTTTACGCCAAGCTCAAGCGTGTGCTGAACTTAGTCTTTATTACCAGCCGCTAGTCGATGCTAGAACAGGTCAGATCAATGGTGCAGAAGCTTTGCTTCGTTGGCACAGCGCAATACTTGGTGAAGTTTCACTTGAAACACTGATACCCATAGCCGAGCAGACCGGATTGATTCATGAAATTGGTTTTTGGGTGTTGAAAACTGCTTGCCACCAAGCAAAGCAATGGCAGCAGAACTTATGTTCGGATTTCTCAATTTCAGTCAATATGTCCGTATTTCAGCTCCGTGCACCAGGATTCATTAATCGATTGAACATGATCCTAAAGGAGTCACAACTGTTGCCCAGGTATTTGGAACTGGAGTTGACGGAGAGTAGTTTTCTGGATAATACAAGTGTCGTGCAAGAAGCGATCGCCGGAATAAAATCATTGGGTGTTAAACTCGCCATTGATGATTTTGGAACAGGTTATTCATCACTTAATAGCCTGCTCCACTTTCACTTTGATACGCTCAAGATTGATCGTTCTTTCGTACGTCATATTACACAGCAGGATAAAAACTTTATCCTGATCAAGGCAATTATCTCTTTAGCTCAGAGCCTAAAGATACGGGTAATAGCCGAAGGTGTTGAGACTTTTGCACAACGATCATGCTTGCAAGCACAGGGTTGTGATTTGTTGCAAGGTTGGTTATACAGTAAAGCTTTGCCACCTCAAGAATTTAAGGAACGATTTCTAGTTGCTTCAGATTAATATCTATCCCGTATACTTGTTTTATTACTTACTAATTAATATTTTAAATGCTTGAGAAAATAGACACGCTTTCTACTATT
>JAHZIU010000355.1 GCA_022601315.1 Betaproteobacteria bacterium | reverse complement strand
CATAAAAAGCCAGTAACTCTTCTCTGTCCTTCTGTAAGCAAAAAGTTGATTCTGGAAATTTAGCTTCATAGGTTTCTATAAATAAATCAAAGGACTTCTCGACATTCTCCTTTGTTTCCGCTTGCCATATTTGATCCAATGCCTGCTTTGCTTTGGGCTGCGATAACTTGGGCAGTTTGTTCAATATATTGACCGTTTTATGTACCCAGCAACGTTGATGATGTGTGGGCACTGTAAATCTCATCCAGAGCTTTCCAAAACCCTATAGCGCCATCACCGATTGCCAGATGAGGGGCATTCATCCCTCGGTGTTTAAGTTTCAGCAGAACTTCTCGCCAGCTTTGTGTCGATTCTCGCACACCATCTTCAATCGCCAGAAAGTACTTTTCGCCTCGGTCGTTAACGCCAATAATACTGCACCCCATATTTGCACGCCTGCCGTGTCGAAGATAATGCGGCTCAATCATGAATAATTAGTATTTCCCGTATGCATTACTGTGCAGCACGAAGACAAAATAGCGCTCCTTAATGCCTCATTTATAATAAATCGGGCCTTCACCTTTTATTCTAAACCACTTTGTTATTATAATTTTCTCGCCTTTCTTAACCGGAAGACCTGCATGGAGTGTATTACTATTAACATTGCCGTCCGGATAAAGACTGTTCCAAACCACCGCACGGCCGCGTAGGGGTTGAAATTCCTTATCAATTGCAAAAAATTTGGTTTCTCCGCCTTGTACAACGTTATTCAGGTAAACCATGAAAGTCCAGGTGCGTTGCCCTCTTTTTCCAGCATATTTTTTATACTCTTCTGTACCAGGCTGAAAATAATCCGTATGTTTTTTAAATTCTTGCCCCACGAGATATCTCTGAGCCTGAATACCTTCAGAGTATGATAAATTGATACCTAAAGTAGCCGCTATTTTATGATCCAGCCTATCAACAATATCTTTGTCAGCCGAGTCGGTCACTAACGCCATATCACTTGTAGTGCTCGTTCGATAAGCCTTATCCTCATCATGTTCCCTTGTCACTGTTGATGGCCTTAAACGTGGGGTTATCATATCGATAGCTTCTTCACATTCAATTTCAGATAGAAAATCATCAATCACAAAAATCTGTAGCTTATCTGTTTTAATCTTTATAGTATTTAAACTGTGGCCTGCTCTTGTCAAAGGCGCTTGCGCAAATCCTTCATAATCAATGTTGTCATTGTGTTTATCCCAGTCAAGCGGATAATTCTCACCCATCGCCGTTTTAATTGAATGCTCCGAAAAACCATTCTTTATGAGGATTTTATGTAACTCATGCGGATCACAATTTCGATCCAAATTTTCTTGCAGCCAATCCCGCCAGTTTTTATCTAAATTCTTATTCTCCATATGTTAGCTATTCCACGTTAAATTCCGATAACTAATACAACTTAACAAAAACTGTCTCCAGCTTTTTTATAATTTTATATGATTATCAAACCTGACACTGTTCATTCTTGAATTGTTTGTCACCACAATACCCGCACCCGCATGCTTCTACAGCAATAACACTATCAAACATTAAGCTGGTAATTATTACTCTTACTAGTTGGATTGTGTACCAGTAGGCATGAGCTGCAAAACTTGTTCAGATGGGCCTGGCAAAAATGGCGTAGGGTTTCCACTAACCCAATTGCTATGCCCGCTACCATAATATGGCGACAATGGGTGTCCACTCTGACCACCTGGCATATCAAAAAACCCTTCCTCTTCTTTACCTGGCGCTACGACTGAGCGTTGAGACGCGCCAAAATCCGGCGATTGAACGTGCGGCATATTGTTGTCGCCGGGAAGCGGGTCTGGTGGCATATCAAGCCAGTTTGCGATAAAGCTTGGTAAATTCTGGCTGAATGGATGCTTGATGCTTGCACGGTTACTTTCACCCCAACTGCGGGCAGTAATTCCACCCGGTTGGTTTTGTAATTCATGTGCAATTTGTATAGCACTAGACAATAACAATTCATCCCAGTTTTTAAACGCGGGAGGAAGTAAATGCTGAGGGCGTTGTTCAATTATTTTCCATACGGCATGTTCTGCTTGATTTAATTTTGGTAACTGAAAGTTTGGGTGATGACGCCGAACCTCAGCAGCAAAGCCATCTAAAACTATTTTAATGATTTCATAACGGTAGGCTCGAACAATCCGATAAGCGACAGAATCAATTGAAGCCAGTCCATCCCAGTTATTAAGTGACTGTTTTAGAATCGTAACTAACGGTGTATCATCCGCCTGATTTAAGCTGGATTCAAGCAAGTCATACCATCGGGTTATGAAAACTGCACGGTGGTCAAGTTGAATGGCGTATAGTTCTTTAGGCGTAAATTGTTCATGCATAAACAAACCGTCACGTATCTGACCTGCTCTTGCGCCAAGATCATAGCCGCCGTCACCCAATATGTTCAACATTGTACGATCAACAATACGGGCATTTGCCGTCCATAAGCGCTGAGAAATGGGGTTCCTAATTACAGGATAATCCGCTGCATCTAACCACCCGATCCAACCAATATCTGCATTTGACCAATCGGCTGGCAGCTGTGGATTGTAATCACCCGTACGTTTCGGTATTCGGCCAGCAATTGTCCAACTTATATTACCGGCATCATCGCCGACTATGAAGTTTTGTACCGGCATCCCAGCAAGTTGAACAATTTCAACGGCCTCGTCGGCCGTTTTGGCGTGCGCCAATTCAGCCAGATCTAAATTTACTGCTTCGGGATGTAGCGCGGTCCAGTTTAATGCGAGAGGCGTTTCGTCATAATCAGTGGCAATAATGGGCCCCCACTCTGCTTCGCGTACGATAAGCGTTGCATCAGGCGCATTATGCACTTTGATTATTTCATTGGATGATTCAATAGATTGCCAACCGGATGAACTAAGATAGCGATCTTCATTGTCAGGATCTACTGTAATACGCACCCAGTCAGCAAAATCACCATAACTGTTGGTAAAACTCCAGGCGATATTACGATTGGAACCAATAATTATTGCGGGTACACCGGGGAGACTCGCACCTGTAATATCGTGTAAAGAATCAACAGATGAAGGGTAAATAAGACGCGTACGAAACCATAAACTTGGAACACGTAATGTCAAATGTATATCATTTGCCACTAACGCAGAACCATCTGCCAATACACCAGAAACAGCAAAATTATTACTCCCTGGCATACTATCTTGATTGGAATAATCATTTTTAAATAGATTTGGATCCAATGCTCGTATATTAATTTTATCTGCGGTTGGCAGTGCTGGCCAATCAAATGGTGCACCAAATAGCGGTGCATCCCATGATCCACCACTCGAGTTAAGAAAAGAATAGACGCTGGCGGGTAATGCAGCGCTCATAGTGGAGAGTCCAAGCTCACGATAAATACTTAAATCGTTCAAAATTCGAAACATGGCCAGTATGACAAGCAAGCTATCTTCACTATGCCATGCTTTAGGTTTGGTTTGTGTCAGCAAATAAGGATATGGACGCACTGCAAGTGCATTGAGTCCTTGGTTAACACCGTCGCTATAGGCATCTAATGACTGTCGTTGCGCTATCGGTAGGTGTTTTATAATAGCTGAAGCACGTTTACGCATCCGAAGTTGTCGTACTTCGAGATCATTAGCTAACGCAACCGTGCCAAATAGCTCTGCCAATTCCCCAGCAGCCTGCCGTCTCATCAGATCCATTTCAAAGAAACGTTCTTGCGCGTGAACATAGCCCATAGCTCTAACAACATCCAAACGATTCAGTCCGTTGATCGTAGCACTACCAAGTATGTCACGTTCAATAGTTACTGGTGCGTGTAATCCACGCAAATTCATCTCTCCGGCATATTGTGGCAAGCTGCCACGCAGAAGTATCCAGCCAATAGTAACCGTCAACAATAGTAATAATATTATTGCAATCAGAAGATAACGCGTAAAACGTAAGAAACTGGTCATACATTAATGTTAATTAATGAAAATACTTTAACAGAATAACATAAACAATTGATTAAATAAAACTAATAAATATGCCCCAACAAATATATAGTAAATAGCGGGACGAAACTTGGTTTGTTCTAAAAAATGAATATAACAGCAATCAATGATAATCCGTTTGTATACAACGGGGAAATACATGTCTGAAGATAGCGATCTCGAAAAAACAGAAGAGGCGACGCCCAAACGCCTGGAAAAATCGCGGGAAGATGGGCAAGTTGCGCGCTCTCAAGAGTTAACCACATTTACCGTGTTAATGGCTGCCGCTGCAAGCATGATGTTCATGGGTGGCAGTATGATGGAAAAGCTATTAAGCATTGTGAGTGAAGGCATGCAAATAGAGCGAGAACTAGCTTTTCAAACGGACCTAATGCTGAATCGCTTATATGAACTTGCATTTGAAGCACTAGTAGCATTAGGTCCCTTATTCATGTTACTTCTCGTAGTCGCCTTCTTTGCTCCTATGTTAATGAGCGGTTGGTTATTTAGCACAAAAGCACTTATACCCGATTTCAAGAAGCTAGATCCATTTAAAGGGCTGGCTCGGATGTTTTCAGTACGTGCATTGACTGAACTGGTTAAAGCAGTTTCCAAGGCATTGATTGTGGGTACAGTTGCATCTTTGGTGATTTGGCATAACAAAGAATCCGTTTTGGCCTTAATAAAGGTCCCCGTTAGTTTGGGTATTACACAAACAGGAGAATTACTTGTAATTAGTTTTTTGTTTGTCGTAGCTGCAATGATATTTATTGTGGCCATTGATGTGCCATTTCAACTTTGGGAACATGCCAAAAAACTGCGCATGACTAAAGAAGAAGTTCGCAAAGAAACAAAAGAAAGCGAAGGTGACCCTCTGGTTAAAGGAAGGATTCGAGCTTTACAACGTGAAGCTGCACGTCGTCGCATGATGTCTGAAATACCTGAAGCTGATGTGATTGTGACGAACCCAACCCATTATGCTGTTGCTTTACGTTATAAGAGTCAGTCGATGAAAGCACCAAAAGTAGTTGCAAAGGGTGTACATCTCCTTGCTGCCCGTATACGTGAACTTGCAGAAGAACATCGCGTACCAATTCTTGAAGCGCCGCCTTTAGCACGTGCGCTATATCACCACGCTGAATTAGACAGCGAAATACCAGAAACGCTTTATACCGCTGTGGCGGAAATTTTAGCCTATGTTTTCCAAGTCAAACGTTATCAAGAATATGGGGGCGATTTACCAGAACCATTAGGCGAAGTATCTATACCAAATGGACTCGATCATGCATAACACCATCAAAATAATACGTAGTGACAGCCATTTACTTATGAACAATGACGATACAAAACTGATTTGCGACCCAGCGAATATATGAATAGCACATTAACATTCTCATCATTAACAAGTGGAAGCAGCCTGAAAACAATGGCTGGCCCAGTCTTGATTATTATGATCCTGGGAATGATGGTGATGCCGCTACCACCATTTATATTGGATGTATTATTCACATTCAATATTGCGCTCGCCATTATTGTATTAATGGTCAGTCTTTATACCAAGAATCCTCTGGATTTTGCGGTGTTTCCTACCGTTTTGCTGATCACCACGCTCTTACGTTTATCTCTTAATGTTGCATCGACTCGAGTCGTGTTGCTGGAAGGTCATACAGGCCCAGATGCTGCAGGTAAGGTGATTGAAGCATTTGGACATTTTCTGGTCGGCGGTAATTATGCTGTGGGTCTGGTTGTTTTTATTATTCTGGTAGTTATCAATTTTGTAGTCATCACCAAGGGTGCAGGCCGCATTGCAGAAGTAAGTGCACGATTCACCTTGGATGCAATGCCAGGTAAGCAGATGGCAATTGATGCGGACCTAAATGCAGGCTTGATCGGCGAAGATGAGGCGCGCAACCGAAGAGAGACCATTTCAAAAGAAGCTGATTTTTATGGCTCAATGGATGGTGCCAGCAAATTTGTACGTGGTGACGCGATTGCAGGTGTCATGGTTATGCTCATCACAATTATCGGCGGGTTGATTGTTGGTATGTTGCAACATGATCTTGATCTTGATACAGCGGCCAGAAATTATACGCTACTGACAATTGGAGATGGTCTGGTTGCACAAATTCCTGCGCTAGTTATTTCCACAGCTGCTGGTTTGGTCGTCAGTAGAGTTACTACAGATGAAGATCTTGGCGAACAAGTATTAGGTCAGTTGTTTAATCAACCACAGGTTTTAATCATAACGGCTGGTATTCTCGGCATTATGGGTTTAGTACCCGGTATGCCACATTTCGTATTTTTACTACTCGCAACGATTTTAGGCTTAGGCGCGTATTTTATGCTTTCCCGCGCTGCAGTCGTTGAAACAGCCCCAGCTCCGACTGAAACACTACCTGTAGAATCACAAGATGCCAGTTGGCATGATGTAACACCTACAGATACATTAGGATTAGAAGTTGGTTATCGACTAATTCCCTTGGTCGACAAGGTTCAGCAAGGTGATTTATTAAAGCGAATTAATGGCATTCGTAGAAAATTCGCGCAGGAACTGGGTTTTCTCCCGCCAGTAGTTCATATTCGTGACAATTTGGAATTACGGCCCAATGCTTATCGGATTACGTTAAAAGGCTGCGTGATTGGGCAAGGCGAATCATATAGCGGTATGTATTTAGCGATTAATCCCGGTCGAGTCACCTTAACATTACCAGGCACAGTAACCAGCGACCCCGCATTTGGTTTGCCCGCCGTCTGGATTGAAGCATCCCTGCGTGAACAAGCACAAACCAATGGCTATACCGTTGTTGATGCCAGTACTGTTGTAACCACACATATCAATCACTTAATTCATATGCATGCTGCTGAGCTTTTAGGTAGACAGGAATTACAACAACTATTGGATCATCTCAGTGTGCAGTCACCGAAACTTGTTGAAGATTTGATTCCCAAGCTATTGTCTCTTTCAACGATGCAGAAAATATTACAAAACCTGCTTGATGAAAGTGTTCATATCCGCGATATGCGAACAATTATTGACACATTGACCGAGCATGCGGCACAAACTCAGGATGCTACTGAGCTAACAGCAATTATCCGCACAGCATTGGGCCGTGCAATTGTTGAACAAAACTTCCCTGCAGGCTCTGAAATACAGACAATGAGCCTGCATCATGAATTGGAAAATATTTTAATACAAGTAGTACAGACGGGGGGTAAAGAAGGTGCTGGTATGGAGCCTGGATTGGCAGATACATTACTGAAAGAAGCCACACTCGCAGCCCAGCAACAAGAAAAACTTGGGCTCCCAATTGTACTGCTGGTACCTGGAACCATCCGTTTATTATTGTCTCGATTCTTGCGTCGCGCTTTACCCCAACTTAGCGTGCTCTCTCATTCAGAAATCCCTGATAACAGAAAAATAAAGGTCACTTCCATTATTGGAGGTAATAAATGAAAATAAAACGATATCTAGCGCCATCATCACGCGAAGCTCTACGCCAGGTAAAAGAGCAACTGGGTGCTAACGCCGTAATTCTATCCAATAGGCAAACTAAGGCGGGCGTAGAAATTATGGCGCTCGCTGATTCTGAAATACCAAATTTAGTTACTGCGCCAACATCACAACATACAAACCATGAATCAAAAGCTGCCCTGCTCTATGCGCCTGCAACTTCAAAAGACCCATTGACTTCAGAAGAACCACTGTTAATTAGTGACCTTACAAAGAGACAAGAAACCCACGCAGTCAATAACTTGCAAAATGAGTCAGTTTCATTAGCCATGATACAAGATCTCATTGGTGAGATTCAAACAATGAAGGATACACTTGATGACCAAGTTGCAACCGTAGCATGGGAAAGTTTTACCCAACGAAAACCTGAAAAAATGAAAGTGCTGCGCAGCATGCTAAATGCGGGTTTTAGTCCATTATTATCGCGCCGACTAGTGGATAAGCTATCTACTGATTACAACTTTGAACAAAGCCTAAAACAAGCCATGTCAGTTTTGGCATTTAATATGCGCACTGTTTCCGGTGATGAATTGATTGAAAACGGAGGCATTTATGCACTCACAGGTCCAACAGGCGTTGGCAAAACAACAACCACAGCAAAGCTTGCGGCACGTTGCGTTATGCGACATGGCACTGACAAAGTAGCCCTTCTAACAACGGACAGTTATCGTATTGGTGGTCATGAACAACTTCGGATTTATGGACAATTATTAGGAATACCAGTCCGGACAATTAAAGATACCGATGATTTGCAACTCACATTGTCTGAACTCAGCAATAAACATATGACCTTAATTGACACAGTTGGCATGGGTCAACGTGATCAAATGGTTGAGAAACAAATTGCGATGCTTAGTAATTGTGGCGCTAACGTAAAGCGTTTGTTGATACTTAGTGCAGCTTCTAATGGCAACACATTAGACGAAGTAATATCCGCTTATAAGAAAAATGGCATACATGGTTGCATTATCACTAAAGTGGATGAAGCTGCCAGTTTGGGCGTGGCATTAGATGCCGTTATTCGGCACAAATTAACGCTATATTACGTGACAAATGGACAAAAGGTGCCTGAGGATATTCATTCAGCTAACCCACGTTATTTATTACACCGTATCTTTAAATCAGCTCCCGGAGATTCCCCGTTTACACTTCAAGATGCAGAATTTGCATTAATTATGGCCAGTAATAAGCATTCTTCAAATCAAAGCAAAAAACAAGTCAACGCCCGGAATAAAAAAACATGACAAAAATAATTCGTGATCAGGCTGCCGGACTACGTAATTTGGCTTGTTTCCAAACGAAGAATACCGTTCGTGTGATTACAGTAGCGGGTGGGAAAAAAGGCATTGGTAAAACTTGTGCGGTACTTAATCTTGCTACCGCTTTAACCAAGGATGCTAAACGCGTATTACTCATTGATGAGAATCCATGCCAAAACAATATTTGTACCACTTTGGGCCTTAAAGCTCGCTTTGATTTGTTACATGTTATTAATAAAGATAAGACGTTAGAACAAGCGTTGGTAAAAGGGCCTGGAAATATATCCATTTTATCAGCAATGCGCGGCATCCAAGCACTAACAAAGTTAAATGTTAGTGAACGCGATTGGTTAATCAAAAGCTTTACCCAACTAACAAACTCAGTCGACGTCGTTCTTGTTGATACCGCTATGGCAGGAACAACACATGTTCTGCCATTGAGCCTGGCTTCCGAACAAGTGCTGATCGTACTTTCTGGTTCAGCCAGTTCGCTAACCGGAGCATATGCACTGATGAAAATCATGAGTCAAGAGTATTCACGACGACATTTCTTGATTCTTGTAAACAGGGTTGACTCTCAACCTGACGCACTGGCAATTTTTAGCAATTTTTCTAAAGTTGTCAGCCAATACCTTGCTGTATCACTTGAATATGTTGGATATGTTCCAAATGAAGAAAAGCTACGCTACGTAACACAATTATACAGACCCATAATTGATGAATATCCGGCTTCTCATGCGGCAATATGTTTTAGGCAATTAGCAGAAAATATACTGCACTCATCATGCCCGGATGATTTTAGCGGTGGTATCGAACACTTTATGCAACGGCTCATTCATACAAGTCACCTTAGTATGGCAAATTTTACGGCTTAATTAATTATGTATACTGCATCCGGAACTATAAATAAAGATGATTTCATTACTGAATTCACACCACTAGTAAAACGTATTGCTTATCATATGATGGCAAGATTACCTGCCAGCGTCCAGGTGGATGACCTCATCCAGGCAGGTATGATTGGTCTGCTTGATGCGATTAATCGTTACGAAGGTTCATATGGTAGACAGTTTGAAAGTTACGCCGCACAACGCATTCGTGGATCCATTCTGGATGAATTACGTGAAGCAGATTGGCTACCCCGCAGTATACGTAAAAAAATGCGGCAAATTGAATCGGCAGTCAGTAAATTAGAACAACGCCAAGGTGGCGCGCCGAGTGAACAAGATCTTGCAGACGAGTTACAAATAACACTTAATGAATACCATGGAACATTACAAAGTGCCCGTGGTGCTCAACTCATTTATTTTGAAGATTTTCAGAATGATGATGAAGAGCCATTCCTTGATCGCTTGTTCTCTGATAACGAAAGTAATCCCCTAAATTTTCTATTAGATGAAAACGTACGCACAATGGTCGTAAATGCAATTGATAATTTACCGCCACGCGAGAAAATGGTTATGGGCATGCATTATGAGCAGGAAATGAATTTACGTGAAATTGGTGAAGTTTTAGGCGTCAGTGAATCACGTGTATGTCAACTGCATACACAAGCAGTTGCACGTTTACGTAGCCGTTTAAGAAATACTTAAGCTTGTTGCAGCAAATTCCACACGCAGCAATTTGGATCATGTAATGAATAAAAAATCAAAGATTGATATTAATAGCCTCGCGGGCATTTCAATCGCATTAATAGCGATTATCGGCGGCCAAGTTCTAGAAGGCGGTAGTATTAACTCATTGATGCAAACTGCTGCATTTTTGATTGTCGTGGGCGGCACATTTGGCGCAGTGTTGCTTCAAAGCCCTGTCAAGATATTTATCAATGGAATAAAAATGGGAAGATGGGTTATTTTCCCTCCTGTACTGTCATCACAAATATTAATCAAACAAATCATTAGTTGGTCGTATATTTCACGAAAAGAAGGTTTTCTAGCACTGGAATCACACGCACATAAGTCTCCAGATCCACTTGTAAAAAAAGGACTACAGCTATTAGCTGATGGCAGTGACGTTAATAAATTACGTGAAGCATTAGAAATTGAAATTTCTGCCTTAGTGTCATACCAGCGTCAGTCTGCAAAAATATGGGAGGCAGCGGGGGGATATGCCCCTACTATTGGGATATTAGGTGCGGTTATTGGTCTAATCCATGTTATGGAGAACTTATCTGACCCCGACCTTTTGGGTAATGGAATCGCCATTGCATTTGTTGCAACAGTGTATGGCGTCGGATTAGCAAATTTAGTTTTTTTACCCATTGCAAATAAACTTAAAAGTATCATTAATGCAAATATTGTCATGCATGAAGTATTAGTTGATGGCTTTGTCGCCATTGCAAACTGTGAAAACCCAAGATTATTAGAAAACAGATTAAACGGGTATTTTATTTGATAGATATTATTCTTTAATATCTTATTGAAAACCTCATCAACCAAATGATAAGCAATAAACAGTTTAAGGAAGAAGATACCTCTGAAAACAGTGATCGTTGGCTTGTTTCATATGCTGATTTTATTACTCTATTATTTGCATTCTTTGTGGTTATGTATGCCCTATCATCTGTCAATGAAGGTAAATATCGCGTATTAAGTCATTCTTTGGTAAATGCCTTTCAAAGCAAATCAGCCAACCCTATTTCATTTGAATCTACTGAATTACCGTCAATTATTGAACAGCCGATTCAGTTCGCTGAAGAAACTTCAGTATCACCTGATGTTGTAGATAATCAGAAAGATTCGCGAATTAAAAGAAAAAATAAAATGAAAAATATGGCAAAAGATATCCTGCTGGCACTTGAACCATTAGTACAGGATGGCAAGGTCAGGGTTACGCAAAACGCACTGGGCGTGACAGTAGAAATAAATGCCAGTGTTCTTTTTTCACCCGGTATGGCGCAACTGGCTGAAAGCTCAAGCTTAACATTAAGTGCAGTAGCACAGGTTATAAAGAATCATGACCAGGAAATTCATGTTGAAGGGCATACTGATAATACACCCATCCGTACACAAGCTTTTCCATCGAATTGGGAGCTATCGACAGCACGTGCAAGTAGTGTCATTAGATTGTTTATTGAAAATGGCATGGTCCCAAACAAATTGACAGCTATTGGTTATGCGGACAACAAACCAGTCGAAACAAATTCAACGCTAGAGGGAAGGAAAAGGAATCGTCGTGTTGCTATTATGATTTTATCAAATGACCCAGATAAAATAACTGAAATCCCAGTAAGCTTGGATTCACCTGATATACCAGATACTTTAGAAACAGAAACAGTTGAATAAGAACAAACTTCTAAATAAAGGCTTGGCCTTTCGGACCATACATTGAAATATTTCCCGCGGCACTTTGTAAAGCAGAAAAAGCACGTTGATTATGCTGTAATTGAGAGGAAATAATTAGGCCATTTGTCTGATTAATTTCTTTTGCATTTTTTGCCAATAGCAATAATTCATCCCAAAGTATTTGCACATCAGAATGGTTAACGACATTCTTTGCTAACCATTCATTCATACCAACACTATCAGTAGATAATCCTTGAGAAAGCAAATATTGGCTACGTTGCTCACCAAGCTGCATTAATTTTTCGACTTGACGGGTCTTGTCTGAAGCAAGAAAATCGACATCATCTATTTTTCCTTGAACCAGCGCATCTTCTTCTTTTTTTAGAATTTCTATAAATTTCTGGATGGTGTTTTTCTCATCCATTAAAACAGCATAAAATTCAGTTGAATTCTGAATTTTATGCATTAGGCTTCACCTTTTTTAGATTGAATCAGTTCTCTGACTGTTTCAAGTAGTTTATCAGCAACAACTTCAGGATTTACTTTAAAATTACCCTCACTGATTGCTTGTTTGATTTCGTTTACACGTGCAGTATCGACAACTGCGCCGCCAGCTGAACTGCTATCTACAGACTGGAGCTTTGCAGCATTCTGACTAATATGCACACTCGTATCACTTTTTTCTTGCCCGGTACCCGTACTTGGTGCAGTACTAGCCTGCCTTTTCCCGTCATTGACGGAAACCGTTGTTATCGGGTTTATTGAGTTATCTATCTTCAATTTTATTCCTTCTAGTCAGTTACAATAAGTGCGTAATCGTCATTTCTATATAAAACTTTAGTAAAAGGCGCAGCCAAGCTAAAACAAAACTTATTATTTAATAAATAGATAAATGCTAGTTTTATATCATGATTTTTATTATAGAGCTAAACTTTATTTCACTATCTATTCAAAATACTCCGATTAGGAAATAGAATGCCTCTGATTTTCAAAGCAATTGCACGTGCGCTACGTGATCTTATTCAATTTAGAATTTTATGGATTATGATTTGGCCCATTCTTGTGGCAAGTATATCGTGGCTAATAATCGGTATCGTTTTTTGGGATACTTTTTCGGAATGGATTTTTCAGGGTTTTAGTGCCATAGGTGTTAGTGATTGGCTTGCAAAAACAGATTCTGGGTGGATCGCAAATAGCATTCAAGGTTTAATACATCTACTTGTTTTTGTACCACTTATAATGTTAACCACACTAGTCATTACGGCCTTTGTTACTATGCCTGCACTGATCAAACTGGTAGCCAGGAAGCACTTTCCAAATCTAAAATATGAATATGGCGGCACTGCGGCTGGCAACATTGTGAATGCATTATTTGCCATCATTGTCTATCTGATCATTTGGATTATTGCGTTACCACTATTGACATTTGGGGTCGGTTTCTTTATCCCATTTTTAGCAGCAGCATTTTTAAACCAACAACTATTTAAATATGACGCATTATCGGAGCATGCAAATAAACTAGAAATCAAAAAATTAGTTAATTCAAATAGACTGCCATCGTGGAATTTAGGTCTATTAACAGGATTGGTACAATATGTTCCATTTTTTAATATTGCCGCGCCTACATTTGCAGCATTAGCCTTCATCCATTATGAGCTTGCACAACTCGACAAAATCCGGGCAAATAAAATTCAAATTGAGATCACATCGCGGTCAACAACAGATAATACATCAAGCTAATTATTCCGCACGTAAGGCATCCACAGGATTGAGTCTAGCTGCACGCATAGCAGGTACAACGCCCGCAACAAGACCAATTAGCACGGAAAGTGCTAATGCACCCAGCACATAATCCCAAGGCACATTGACCGGCAGATTACCCAATAGTACCTTCAGTAGCCAGGCAACCCCTGCGCCAATCATTAATCCTGCCAATCCTCCCAATGTTGAAAGAGCTATAGATTCCATTAGAAATAAAATTCGGATACGTGCCCGGGTTGCACCTAATGCTGTGAGCAAACCGATTTCAGCAACACGTTCAGCGACTGCAATGTGCATTAACGTCACCATACCTACCGCACCAACCAACAATGAAATACCACCCAATGCAGCAACTGAAAATTTTAAAACAGTCAGTACAGTTGACATAGTACTGAGCATTTGCTGCTGCGGTGTTATGGTAAAATCTTCACGACCGTGACGCGCTATGAGCAGTTGTTTTATATCATCAACAACAGCTTCTACGGGTGCACTGTGTTGGTAAGCAACATTGATCTCCATCACGCCCTCACGATTAAAAACCTCTAATGCACGCGTTGTTGGTATAAACACCGTATCATCAAGATCAAAGCCCAGAACCTGTCCTTTTGAAGCCATGACGCCAATAACACGAAAACGTGAACCACCCACTTGTAAAGTGGCGCCGAGTGGATTGCTACCACCAAATAATTCAGTATGTACTTTTGAACCTAAAACAGCATAGGCGCGCGGATTGCGTGGGTCATCATCCGGTAGAAACTGACCAATTCCAACCTGCATATTGAATGCACGGGAGAAATCTGGCCCCTGACCATAAACCGTCACACGTCTGCTGCGTCCTTGCGTTCGTATTTCCGCATTCCCCATCACACTGGCATTGGTATATTGTGTATAGCGACTCTGTTGCAGTGCAATCGCGTCTTCTATTGTCAAAAGTCGCGCGCTGCCAATAGCACCTAATGAACCGCCGTGCGTACTGGTTTTACCAGGTGTAATAGTGACAATATTAGTACCAAACTGAGTGAATTCTGACAAAACAAAACGTTGCACCCCATCACCAATGGCCGTAAGTAAAATAACGGCAGCAATACCAATGGCAATCCCTGAAGCCGATAAAAT
>JAHZIU010000354.1 GCA_022601315.1 Betaproteobacteria bacterium | reverse complement strand
TCCGCTTGATCGGCCGTGCGCGTTCGGATTTCAAGCTCTTGCGTCGTCGTGGTGTAAATCTTATGTCAGCTGCATCAAGGCGGGCGTTCTTAAAATCGGTGCTACGCGCAATCGCTGAGTTTGGCAGCGCAGCTGCAGGGTGTGCAATCCTCCTTGTAAGCATTGTTTCAGGTCTGACGCCAGCGACTGCTGCAGCAGGATTAGCTATCATCGCTATTGTTTCCTTGCCACTACGGGAACTAGCAGATGTCTGGGATATTCACAGCGCTTGGCTGATTGCGCGAGAAAAAAGTGAGAAGATATTCTCCAAAGCAGTTCTGGACCGTACGCGGGAAGGAATCAAGCTTCCAAATGTGCCAATCACCGTTTCCCTGGAAAATGTTAGTGCGGGACCGATCGACCAGCTATCGCTTGCGATTGAGGCAGGCTCCAAAACCGCAATCGTCGATCAATGTAGCACGCAGCGTGACTGGCTGTTCAATCTTTGTGCCGGTCTTGTTGATGTTTGCCAAGGTAACGTCAAGTACAACGGTGTTGATCTAAATGAGATTCGCATGGCAAACTTTGCGCAACGCACCCATATCTTGACATTAAACGATCCAATCTTACAAGGTAGTTTGCGCCGTAATTTGACTCTGGGCATAAGGAGGCGGCCTAAAGACTCGGCGATTGTTAAAATTTGTAAAGCGTTTGGGTTCTCTGCAACGTGGGAGAGGCTGGGTGGGCTGGATGGCCGTGTGTATGAAGGCGGTCGTAACATGTCAGTCAGTGAAAAGTTTCGTTTACTGGTTATTCGCGCTGCGCTAAAAAATTCCAGTTTGCTTATCGTGAACGATCCGGGTGACGTACTAGGCGAACCGGATCGCACAACATTACTGCGTTTGGTAAACTTCTCTGCTAGGACTGTTATTGTTTTTACACAGGATAACGTACTTGTTGAAAAAATGGGCGCAGCTTTTGATATGATCAATTTTGGAAATAAAAAAGCATATTCCATGATTCCAGAAAAATTAGAAGAAACGATGTGACATGAGACTCATAGATAAAATTGCACTAACCTATGGGATGTTACTAATGATTACATTGCTATGTGCTGCGGTATCTATTTGGGGTGCATCGCAGGCTGAATATCATCTCAGAAAAGCGCATCTTGCACATCGAATATACGAAGCGCACGTGCGAGTGTCCAACAATTCATTCCAACTTTTCAAGCAGTTTGCTGACGCACTTCTAATTGGCGATCGCGACAAAGGTGCTGGTGAACGGATACTCATAGCTGCAATAGAGAACGATATCGCTGCTATTCGTTATCTAATTAATAAAGAAAGTTTGTTGGTTGGTCAACCTGAAACCATTGAGCTAGAAGCGATTTCGGATCTGGAAATAAAAATCTTTTCAATTATCGATGAATATACGGAGTATATTGCGAGCCATGATGGTCCAATAGCGCCAGATCAGAATGAACGGCTTGCATATATTCTGGACCGAAAAGTTGATGAATCATTTTTGTTCCACATTCAATCAGCACTTGATCGAGAGCTCGAAGAAGTCGATGCAACCATTGAGCAAAATGAAAGATTAATGCGGATGTTTCGTTATTTGATGGGCGTATTTGCCGTTGCGAGCTTCTTTATCGCTATCAGTTCACTGTATATTGTTCTGACCAGCATACGTCGGCCAATGAGTGATTTGAACAAAGGCGTGCAAAAATTTGCGAAAGGCGATTGGAATTACAGAATCAGGACGAATGAGAGAGGGGAACTTGGTGATATTGCCCATGTGCTAAATAGGACTGCGCAAGCTGCAGGCGAGCGAGAGCTCTCGTTAAAAGAAGCCAAGAATCGCCTCGAAGACGAGGTAAAAGAACGAACGTCCGAGCTACATCGTGCATTGCTAACACTGGAAGAGCAAAGCATTGATCGACAAAATCTTCTTGCTGATGTCAGTCATGAATTACGCACCCCGTTAACCATTATTCGCGGCGAGGCAGATATCGCCCTGCGCGGAGAGGTCAAGACGCCTGAGGAATATCAAGAAGCACTTAAATGTACCCGCGAAGCCGCTGAACACACTACTGCGCTCGTTAACGATCTACTTTTTATTGCCCGGCAGGAAGCAGGCACAAGCCGCCTGGATATTGAAATTCACGATCTTGTTACACTTGTTCGTCAAACGCTATCGAATATGGAAAAAGTTATTGATGATCGAGGTGTGAAAGTAACCTGTCAAATCGATATCGACAAAGCCATGATACATATCGACAGAAACAGAATCCGCCAAGTTATCCTGGTGCTTTTTGAGAATGCTTGCCAATATGGTGGAACTGAAATTATTATCTCTGTTCAGCGTACACCTAGTGGGTATTTATTATCAATGTTCGATAACGGCCCCGGAATTGCCTTTGAAGAGCAGGCAAAAATATTTAGTCGTTTCTATCGCGGGAGCAACGCGACGAAACTTTATGGTGCTGGCAACGGCCTTGGATTGCCCGTCGCGAAATCGATTGTGGAGGCTCATGGTGGCCAAATTTACGTACGAAGTGAATTTGGCAAAGGATCAACTTTTTTTGTAGAGTTATTGGCACTAGGACTTCGGAAGAATGTAGCTTGAATATATTACTTGTAGAGGATGAAACACGTATCGCCGACTTTGTAGCGCGCGGATTAAAAGGCGATGGGTTCGCGGTCACACATGCGCCAGACGGTGAAACAGCACTTGAATTTTTGAAAGACAACTCATTCGATGTTGTCATTCTTGATCTCATGCTACCTGGCATAAGCGGGCAAGATGTTTGCCGTAAGATGCGTGCGAAAAATGATCATACGCCGGTCTTAATGCTAAGCGCGCTTGATGAAACGGATGATCGTGTACAAGGGCTTAATGTCGGTGCGGACGATTACCTGCCCAAACCATTTGATTTCGATGAACTAATTGCACGGTTAAGGGCGCTAGACCGCCGCAATAGTCGGTATATGGCGGATGTTGGAGAATCCGGTCATATCCTTGAATGTGGCAGGATTCGTTTTAATCAGGAGTCTTTTATTGTCACGGTTGACGGTCGAGCCGTCGACTTATCTGACAAGGAAAGAGAAATGCTATTGATGTTTATGCTGAATTCCCAGAAAGTCCTTGCAAGAGAACGCATTCTCAATTCTGTATGGGGAGCTGACAGCGATCCGTTGACGAACGTCATTGATGTTTATGTGGGTCGTCTGCGCAAAAAGCTAACCCTTACTAAAGATGAACTTAAGAATATTCGAGGTGTCGGCTATCGGTTCTCAGTTGAAAATGACACCGATTTTCCGAAGATATGAACCATTCCAGTCTCTTGGAAAGAAAGCTGATAAAAAGATAACAAACTTTAGAGCGTGGTTAATGACGCTACTGATTGCAGTAGGGTATTTTGCTAGTACCCCTTCGACTTGATATTGACGGATACAGTTAGCTTTTCAGTGTTACTGACTAGGCAGATCTTCCGGGAAATAGTCATGCCCTTGTCAAAAGATCTAACACCGCCAGTGGCGTTGAAAAGCTAACCCGCAGGGCGGTCACAAGATGTCCCTTCACTGTGTTGCAGTACTTTCCAAGGAAATAACCATTGTCTGCGTGCCGCGCTTTGTGCCGAAACATCTTGTGAACGCCGTATCCGAAAATATCAAGTTGAAGGAATACTAGAGATATTTGTCTCTTTTTAGTTTGTAGTTATGCTGAGTTCAATCGCATCAATCATCATCTTTGCCACATTAAAACCTGTTTGATGGGATATTTCTTGCATACCCGTCGGACTGGTTACATTAATTTCAGTAAGAAATTCACCAATCACATCTAAACCGACCAACATTAACCCCTGAGCATATAAATCAGATCCCAGAGTTTCTGCTATTTTTTTATCGTTTGCAGTTAATAGTTGTGTGATACCGGTACCGCCGGCTGCCAGGTTACCACGTGTTTCACCCATTTTTGGGATACGTGCAAGAGAATAGGGCACAGCTTTTCCAGCTATTAATAGGATTCGCTTGTCTCCTTCAGCAATCTCAGGAATAAAGCGTTGTGCCATAATCGTGCGCGTGCCATAGTGTGTCAGTGTTTCCAGAATCACGCTTATATTATGATCTTTATCATGAACTCGAAATACGCCGGCACCGCCCATGCCATCCAGTGGTTTGAAAATAACATCCTGAAATTGATTAAGGAATTCACGGAGTAAGGTTTCTTGACGGGAAATCAATGTTGGTGTGATGAATTGCGGGTATTTTGCGATTGCCAGTTTTTCATTATGATCCCGAATGCTGCGTGGGCTGTTGATGATATATGCGCCTTGATCTTCAGCCAATTCCAGCAAATAAGTGCTGTAAATATATTCCATATCAAATGGAGGGTCTTTGCGCATTAATACCGCATCAAATTCTTGTAGCGGTATAGTAGTTATATCACCAGTTTGATACCAGTGTTTATCTTCGGCAGTGGTAAATGTTAGGTTGCGGGCAAATCCGCTAACTGTGTTATTTCTCAGTATCAGATCTTTTTGGTGCATTATAAAAACCTGATGATTACGCGCAGCCGCTTCGCGGATCATTGCATAACTCGAATCTTTGTGGGGTTTTATAGATTCAAGTTGATCAAGTATAAAAGCGAGCTTCATTGTATTGATTAGGCGGATATAGCCTCATGAGAAGCTAGATTCTGCGGCGCTAATTCTAGTTCGACGGCTGCAGCTAATAAGGCTAATCGGGCGACGACACCATAAGCGTAAAACCGGTTTGGAATGCAATCAGGCTGTGCAGCACAACTCGGTAATAAGCAAGTTGATTCAAATGCTAATGGGACAAAATGCATACCAGGCGCATTTAAATTTTCGTCAATACCACGCCCGGTATGTACGCGATAAAATCCACCAACAACATGCCTGTCAATCATATAGATAACAGGTTCTGCGACAGCTTCATTGATGGTTTCAAATGTATACACACCTTCTTGTACCAGAACATTTGACACTTGTGAGCCTTCTTTTACCACGGCCATTTTATTGCGCTGTTTGCGATTTAATGAATACACATCTGCGCCATCTTTTACTGTCATGATGCCCATACCATAAGTTCCTGCATCGGCTTTTACAATGACAAAAGGATCTTCCTTAACACCGTACTGTGCGTATTTTTCTTTGATTATTGATAGAATTCTGTCGGTGGCGCCAGCAACGCAATCTTCTCCACTTTTATCCCGAAAATTGATTTCTCCACATGAAGCAAAGCGCGGATTGATCAGCCAGGGGTCAATACCGATTAAATCAGCAAACTCGTTGGCCACCTTGTCATAAGCTAAAAAATGGTTTGATTTACGCCGTGTTGCCCAGCCTGCATGCAATGGAGGAATAATAGCCTGATCCAAATCCTGTAAAATTTCCGGGATACCTGTCGTCAAATCATTATTAAGCAATATGGCACATGGATCAAAATTGGCAACACTGATTTTATTATTTGTGCGGATTATCGGTTCGAGCGTAATTGTATTGCCGTCATGGAGATCAATAGCTGTCGCTGTTTTTATTTCAGGGAGTAACGAGCCAACGCGCACATTTAATCCGGCATGCTGCATAATGCTTTGCAATGTTGCAACATTCTGCAAATAAAAAAGGTTGCGCGTATGATTCTCGGGGATCAATAATAAACTGTGTGCATCCGGGCATATTTTTTCCACCGCACTCATCATTGCTTGTACACATATCGGCATAAATTCAGGATTGAGATTATTAAAGCCGCCTGGAAATAAATTCGTATCGACCGGCGCCAACTTGAAGCCGCTGTTACGTAAATCCACTGAACAGTAGAAGGGTATAGAATGGCTACGCCATTTGCCGCGTAACCAATGCTCGATCGTCGGCATCGCAGTGATAATTCGATTCTCTAAATCAAGAATTGGTCCGCGTAGAGCGGTTGAGAGTTGAGGTACAGGCATTACTTTGAAATATATTTAATGAACGTCATTATAGCACTATGTCGCATGGCGTTTTTGTTGTGAAAAATAGTAAATATGCGACAATCGCAAATCTTGTGCTGTCTCAAGTTCTGATTTGGGAGCTCTAATTTCTTGAATTTTATTAAATAATCTTTTTTACATGACTGACTCTTTACAACCTGTCCTCATTTTATTGGCAATCGCAGTACTGGCTGTTGTTGTGTTTCGTTTGTTGCGTTTACCGCCTATGTTGGGATATCTATTAGCGGGAGTCATTATTGGTCCGCATGCGCTTGGGTGGATACCTGACTCAGAGGAAACGCGACATCTGGCTGAGTTTGGTGTGGTCTTTCTGATGTTTAGTATCGGCCTCGAGTTTAGTTTACCTAAACTGGTTACCATGAAAAACATCGTATTTGGCTTTGGCACGTCGCAAGTCGTTATCACGATTCTAATTGTTATGGCCGTTGCTTGGATGCTGGATCTGGATTGGCGCATAGGATTAGCGTTAGGCGGTGCATTGGCTATGTCTTCAACTGCCATCGTAATTAAAATGTTAACAGAGCGAGGCGAGCAAAACACGCCGCATGGCAGGCAAGTCATTGGTGTACTACTGTTTCAGGATTTGGCTGTTATTCCACTGCTTATTATTATTCCTGTGTTAGCAACGACTGTTGAAAGTGATACAGCCGATTACCCCATGATGTTCACGATCGCAATATTAAAAGCTGCAGCAGTGCTTGCATTGATATTGTATTTTGGTCAACGCCTGATGAGACCATGGTTTCATTTAGTTGCGCGACAGAAATCATCCGAACTATTTGTCTTGAATGTGCTGCTAATAACTTTGGGTCTGGCATGGTTCACGGAATTAGCGGGCTTATCATTAGCATTGGGGGCATTTCTTGCTGGAATGTTGATTTCTGAAACAGAATACCGTTACCAGGTTGAAGATGATATCAAGCCTTTTCGTGACATATTGCTGGGTTTGTTTTTCATTACCATCGGTATGTTATTGGATGTACAAGTCGTCATCGAATATTTTGTTTGGGTGGTATTAATTCTTGTGGCTTTAATTATATTAAAAATAATTTTGATTACAGCATTGTCTCGGTTATTTGGTGCGGACCAGCGTGTAGCAGCTCGTACAGGCCTGAATTTGGCACATGGCGGAGAATTCGGTTTTGTTTTATTGGCGCAAGCTGGCGCAATCGGTTTATTAGAAAATGCTATTTTGCAACCGGTGCTTGCCGCAATGGTGTTATCAATGTTTTTCGCACCGTTTATTATTGAATTTAGCGAGCGTGTGGTTCAGCGTTTTTTTGGTTCAGAATGGATGAATCATGCCACACAAATCACCAGTATTGCCGCACAAACAATGGCAGAACAAGATCATGTCATTATTTGTGGATACGGCAGAAGTGGACAAAATATGTCGCGTATTCTGGAGCAGGAATCCGTTCCCTTTATTGCGCTTGATTTGGATCCCCGACGTATCCATGAAGCAGCCAGCGCAGGTGAATCAGTAGTTTATGGCGATGCCGCACGTCGTGAAGTACTTATTGCTGCCGGATTAATGCGCGCAAAAGTGCTGGTGATTAGCTACGCCGACACAGTTTCCGCTCTAAAGATTTTACATCATGTACGGGCAATTCGGCCTGATTTGTCAGTTGTCGTGCGAACCAAAGATGATTCTGATATTGATTTGTTAAAAGAAGCGGGTGCAACAGAAGTCGTGGCGGAAATAATGGAAGGCAGTTTAATGCTTGCCTCTCATGCTTTGATGTTTGTAGATGTTTCGACTGGACGTATTTTACGTCGTATTCGCGATACTCGTGAGAAACGCTATAGTTTATTCCGGGGATTTTTTCATGGGGACTCCGATGAGGCGGAAGAAAGTAACGAACATTTCTTTCCGCGCTTGCTTACAGTGACTATTATTCCTGGTGCTGATGCAATAGATAAAACATTAGAAGAACTTGATTTATCGGGCTTATCTGTTGAAGTCACTGCAGTCAGACGACGAAATATTCGCGGTTTATTACCATCGGCTGATACACGTATTGAATCGGGTGATGTGATGGTGCTCAGAGGTACGCAAGATAATCTTGCAGCGGCAGAAATAAGATTAATCCAAGGTTAGAATTAGGGTTATTATTCATCGATATACAGTAGTTAGAAATAGACAGTTTCGCTCTGAAAGTGTATAGTCCTCGTTCCGCCCTTTGCTCTAAACAGAAGGGCAGGCGTCGATGCAATTTATATGTTAATTGCAATGACAGATTAAGAATGGCGCAAAAAAATATATGCGCAAAATTCATCATTTATGGAGGGAGATATGATTAAAGCTGTTCAGGCAGTTGTTGGACTAGGGTTGCTTTGTTTTGGTGCCTCACAAGTAGCGTTAGCTGAAGACATTTCAAAATTGCCACGTGTAACACAAAAACTGGTGGCTCCACCAGCTGTACCAAAACATGATCAGGTTGCAAAAGGCGGACCTAAAATTGTTCAAGTACGCATGGAAACCACTGAAAAATTAATGGAAGTAGCTCCAGGTGCAAAAGTTTGGGGTTTAACATTCAATGGTAGTATTCCTGGCCCGCTAATCGTTATACATGAAGGTGATTATCTTGAATTAACATTGGCTAATCCAAAAGAAAGCTCATTAGCACATAACGTGGATTTCCATTCTGCAACAGGTGCGTTAGGTGGTGCCGGATTAACTTTGGTACAACCGGGCGAAGAAGTTGTTATACGTTGGAAAGCTGTTAAGCCAGGTGTATTCGTATATCACTGTGCGCCAGGTGGAACTATGATTCCTTTCCACGTTATTTCAGGCATGAGCGGTGCCATTATGGTATTGCCACGTGATGGCCTGAAAGACGCTGATGGTAAGCCATACACATACGACAAAGCATACTATATTGGTGAGCAAGATTTCTATCTGCCTCAAGATGATAAGGGCAACTTCAAAGAATACGCAGTACCTGCAGCAGGTATGGCCGACATGTTAGAAGTGGCTAAAGGGTTGATTCCAACACACGTCGTATTTAACGGTGCTGTTGGTGCAATTACTGGTGACAATGCATTATCAGCTAATGTTGGCGAGAAAGTATTGTTTATTCATTCACAAGCTAATCGTCCTTCTTACCCGCACTTGATTGGCGGTCATGCTGATCTATACTGGGTCGGTGGTTCATTTAGCGATACACCATTAACCAGCCAAGAAACCTGGTTTGTACCAGCTGGTTCTGCAGTTGCAGCAGCGTATGAATTCAAACAGCCTGGATTATATGTATACCTCAGTCATAACCTGATTGAAGCTGTATTGTTGGGTGCCGCACTTCATATGAATGTTGAAGGTGAGTGGAATGATGATCTCATGACACAAGTAAAAGCACCTGAAGGTTTTGACGCAAGTGCTGCAATGGATCACTAAGATTTTACTTATTTAGTGTAACCATTGTATTGTTACAAAACGGCTTCAGCCATTGGCTGAAGCCGTTTTTATTTGTAAGAAAAAAATCGTTTATAAATCAAATCATGCCGATTAAATCTCGTATACGCACTATCCCGCATTATCCCCATAAAGGAATTATGTTTCGTGATATTACTACGCTTTTAAAAGACCCGATTGGGTTACGTACAACCATTCAGGAAATAACCAGTCGGTATCAGGACGTTAGAGTTGATAAAATTGTAGGGATTGAGTCACGTGGCTTCATAATTGGGGCGCCAGTGGCCTATCAATTAGGGCTTGGTTTTGTACCTATTCGAAAACAAAATAAACTGCCTGCAGAGACAGTAGGGCGTGATTACCAGCTTGAGTATGGCAGTGATCGGATCGAGATTCATGTTGATGCAATTCAACCCGGTGAACATGTATTATTGATTGATGATTTAATTGCAACAGGCGGTACGGCAGAAGCAGCGGTTAAGCTGATTCAGGATATGGGGGGTATCGTGGTGGAATGTTGTTTTGTGATTGATTTGCCAGATGTTGGTGGTAGAGCGCGATTGGAGAAAATGGATTGTAAAGTTTATTCCTTATGTGCATTTGAAGGGGACTAGTGCTGCTTCAATGCTATTAATAGCTTTTCATGAATGTTGCCAAAACCACCATTACTCATGATCAAAATGTGATCATGAGGTTTGCTCACTGTTGCTATGGCTGATATTAAATTTGCCAGTTCATCGTAACAATTGGCCTTATCACCGAGTGGTGATAACGTAGAACGCGCCCATTCAATATTGCTGGCAAAGCAAAAAATCTGATCAGCTTCTACTAAACTATCCGCCAGGGCATCTTTCCATATACCCATTTTCATCGTGTTTGAGCGTGGTTCTAATACAGCAATAATTTTTGCATTACCAACACTACTTCGCAAACCATCTAGTGTTGTTTGAATGGATGTTGGATGATGCGCAAAGTCATCGTATACCGTAATGTCATTAACAATGCCGATAGTTTCCATGCGCCGCTTTACATTTTTAAATTGTGCTAATGCTTCAAGGCCTGTCTTGACAGGTACACCAGCATGGCGGGCAGCACTGAGCGCAGCCAGCATATTCATACGATTATGTTCTCCTAACAAATCCCATTGCAAATTGCCTTGGTGTTTTTGCATAAAATAAACAGATAGATCGTTTTTTGACTGGGGTTTAGATTGCCAGCCATTGTCATTACCAAATACTTCGATGGGTGTCCAACAACCTTGTGATAAAACATGTTTTAGATTTTCATCTTGCCCATTTGAGACAATCAGTCCGTTATTCGGAACAATACGTATAAAATGATGAAATTGCCGTTCAATAGCTGTCAAATCAGGGAAGATGTCCGCATGATCGAACTCTAAATTATTCAATATGGCAGTTCTGGGATGGTAGTGAACAAACTTGGAGCGCTTATCAAAAAAGGCGGTGTCATATTCATCTGCTTCAATCACAAAAAAAGGCGAAACCTCATTTGGTTGACAACCGATATGCTTGTTTTTGGCAGTCAAAATATTCCCAATTCTGGCTGAAATACCAAAGTTTTCGGGTATTCCGCCAATTAAAAAACCGGGATTCATGCCGGCATATTCTAAGATCCAGGCAAGCATTGAGCTGGTTGTGGTTTTGCCATGAGTACCCGAAACGGCCAGCACCCAGCGGCCTCTTAAAATATTTTCTGATAACCATTGTGGGCCGGAGATATAGGGCAAGTTCTGGTTAAGTATTTCCTCCATAAGTGGGTTGCCGCGTGTTACAACGTTACCGATAACAAATAGATCTGGAGAAAGCTGAATTTGATCTGTTGAATATCCCGATATTAATTCAATGCCTTGCGCTTCAAGTTGGGCGCTCATTGGCGGATAAACATCTTTATCACATCCTGTAACTTTATGGCCGGATTCTCGTGCGATAGCAGCAATGCCACCCATAAATGTGCCACAAATTCCAAGTATATGAATATGCATTATTAGTATAAGCCTTTAAAATTTTGAGTTAGAAAGATCAAACATAAATTGAACGCGTTTAGAATTATAATCTATAGATAAATGAACCTGCCTTTTCTATCACCTAATACACAAATTTCTGCCTGTGATCAGTACACAACCAGTTGTTTCAAATTATCGCGGACGTTTTGCACCGTCACCGACCGGGCCACTTCATTTCGGTTCGTTGGTGGCAGCGATTGGCAGTTATTTGGATGCAAAATTTAATAATGGTGAATGGTTAGTCAGAATTGAAGACCTAGATCCACCAAGAATGGTAGCGGGCGCGTCGTATGATATCCTTAGAACACTTGAAAAACTT
>JAHZIU010000353.1 GCA_022601315.1 Betaproteobacteria bacterium | reverse complement strand
GTGGAAGAACTGCAAACAATGCGTCAAGCAGCGACAATTTCGGCACAAGCGCATCGACTTGCAATGCAGACAACGCGACCGGGACTGTTCGAATATGAAATAGAAGCGGAGCTGCTCTATACTTTTCATAAGCATGGCGCACAGGCACCAGCATACACATCCATTGTAGCAGGCGGTGAAAATGCTTGTGTATTGCATTATGTTGAAAACAATGCCGAATTGAAAGCAGGTGACTTACTTTTGATTGACGCCGGGTGTGAGTTGGATGGTTATGCGTCAGACATTACGCGCACATTTCCAGTCAGTGGAAAATTTACAGCTGTACAGAAAGATATTTATCAATTGGTGTTAGCGGCACAACAAGCGGCCATCGATGAAGCGCAGCCTGGCAATGTGTGGAATGACCTGCATCAAGCTGCATTACAAGTATTAGCGCAGGGTTTTATAGACCTTGGTTTATGCCAGGGTAGTGTGGAAGCTGTATTGGCGTCTGAAGACTATAAACGTTTTTACATGCATAAAACCGGTCACTGGCTGGGAATGGATGTACACGATGCCGGCGAGTACAAGCAAAATGGCGCATGGCGCATGTTGCAACCCGGCATGACGCTGACGGTTGAGCCGGGTTGTTATATTCGACCGGCTGAGAATGTGCCGGAACATTTTTGGAATATTGGTATACGCATCGAAGATGATGTCACAATTACCCAAACAGGACATGAATTATTATCAGCCGCCGCGCCTAAAGAAATAAATGAGATTGAGGAGATAATGCAATGAGTGATGAAGAGCAGAGAAAAATCATAATCAGCAGAATTTCAAGTTCAAGGCATGAGCACATACCCTCATCGCCGGTCAATCGTTGGGTAATTATTGCTTTATTAATACCTGTTGTTGCGTTGATGGCCGTATTGGGTGTCGTCTTTTTTGCGGCTTTTCTTGCGTTGTTTGCGATTGCCGCAGTAGGTTTTTCAATAAGACTTTGGTGGTTACGCAGGAAACTTCAAGGTTCAGAACAGCAACTAAATCAGCAGACTGATCAACAGACTAATGAAGATCGAACGGTCATCATTGAAGATGCTGAAATTATTGAAGAAACCGAGGCCAACCGCAATAACAAGAAATAGCTGATAGGTTGACTGAATTTATAGGATCTGGTGATTTTTTAAACTAAAAATGAAATGCCAGATATCGGGAAGCCGCTTGCACTGTTTAAGCACGACCCCACTGATGTGCCTTTGGGTTAACAAATTTTCTGCAAATTATTCATCAAGTTTTAAGCGTTCTACAAAAAACCACATTAATTAAAAATGGATAAACTTATATTAAGAAATGGCGACGCAATGCCTGCTTTGGGACTTGGCACTTGGAAGTCAGATCCAGGAGAAGTCTATAACGTCGTTCGTGAAGCCATTAAAATTGGATACAGGCATATCGATTGTGCTGCATTTTATGGGAACGAGACTGAAATAGGTCAAGCATTTATTGATGCTTTTTCTTCTGGAGATGTAAAAAGAGAAGATTTGTGGGTTACTTCTAAATTATGGAATAACGCCCATCTAAAAAAAGATGTTAGACCGGCTTTGGAAAAAACACTCAGAGATTTGCGGTTGGATTATCTTGATTTATATTTAATCCACTGGCCGGTTGCTTTAAAACCAGAAGTACAATTTCCTTCATCAACTAATGACTTTTTGTCCCTCAATGATGCACCAATAGCGGCGACATGGGCGGGAATGGAAGGATGTGTAAAGGATGGATTAAGCAAACATATTGGTGTATCAAATTTTAGTATTAAAAAGATTAAACAACTCTTGGACGGTTGCGAGATAAGACCAGCAGTAAACCAAATAGAACTACATCCGTTTCATCAGCAACCGACAATGCTGGAGTTTTGCAATAAAGAATATATTGTTGTTACCGCCTATTCACCTTTGGGGTCGACCGATCGCCCCCCACAATTTAAGAACCCTAATGAGCCCAGTTTATTTGAGAACACCACGATTGTGAAAATTGCTTCTGCCAACGGTCTTTCATCTGCTCAGGTATTGATCCGTTGGGCAATTCAAAGGGGCACTTCCGTTATACCAAAATCAGTAAATCCTGCCCGCTTGAAACAAAATTTTGATGCTGCTGGCATTTCTTTATCGAATGAAGACATGAAAAAAATTGCTGCACTTGAAGCAAAAGGGCGTCTCATAACTGGTAAATTCTGGGATGCGCCTGAATTAGGATATTCTTTGGCTACTTTGTGGGATGAATAGTTATTAAATAGAAGAATATAAGTCTTCTATAGATCAATCAGAGAATTTTTTACCCAAGCAGGGGGGTAAAGATTCTATTTGTAATAAATTTTCACACAAGAGTCATTATCTGAGCGCATTAAACTAAGACTTTTCTTTTGTTTTATCTCTTGAATCTTTCCAGTATCCTTCTGTATCTATAACGATATAGCCAATAATTCTTGGAGTTACTTGCTCAGCTAAGGATAGATGCCATTTTTTTCAGTTACTTAACCATGAGGGTTTATATTGCGCCCAAAAAATAGTTGAGCTGTAGTGAAAATTTCGCATTCCTGAATATCAAGCGTCATTTTTGGGCACCCGTTTAACCTAAAAACCGTAGTTGATCGCTCTAAATTATATGCAACCTCATAAATAAATGGAATTTGTATGCTGTAACGAAACGCACCTTCTGGGTGAGTCACGCTATGATGTTTATAGCACGCTGTTCTTTATTTCTGACTGCGTTGCAATTCGTTGTCATAACTAGTTATTACGCCTCATTGCGTCTTGTCAGAAACAAACAACAACG
>JAHZIU010000007.1 GCA_022601315.1 Betaproteobacteria bacterium | reverse complement strand
CTTGTGATACAAGCACAGCGCAAGTGGATAACTTAAATTTATTATGTTTAGAGGCCATCTAAATCTCCTTGTATTAACGAGAGTTTGTCTTGTTATGATATGTTTGTCTTGCTAAGCTGCCAAACCTAAATAAAACCTGGAGGCTTGATTAACACCGCAACATTGGTGTGATAAAAAACCGGTGTAGTCGTTGCAACTACCGATATCTTCAGATTCAAAGGGCACAAAGGATATTAGGGCCATAGAAGACATTAGGGTCAGGTCTATATGAGGCATAAGTAGCATATTAGTATTAGAGCCACAGGACTAAAATCGTAGCCTATGTACAGTGCCAAGCTATCCGCCCTTTTTACCACTATTTGCTTTTGCTCCTCGAACAATTTTAGCAACAGTTGTAAAATACATGTTAAAAAACACAGTAATCTGTGAGCAGCTGTATCGCGTGTCGCATACATTGCCACAATGGCTCCTTTGCGGTTGGCATGAAACTCTACCAATTTTTCCAGCGGGTGTGCGGGTAGCGGCGCTGGGTTTTGGATATATTGAAAGCTTCAGACAATGCTTTGGTTTTTTGCAACATCTGTTGCACGAAATGATCATACCCTCGTATTGCCGCATTTTGTATCAATTCCATCAAATACATGTCCGCATCAACCAAAATTGCTTTGTACAATGACTTGCCTCAAAATCTCAAGAAATCTTTCGGGATTAAAATCATCAGCATAAATTTTTTTCACGCTGGCCACCTCAAGCAGCAACATGATAAGAAGCACCATAAAACTCAACTCTTATGGGTCTGCTCTTGAAATTAATATTATCACACGAGACCTAAACTTGCTGACCACTACAATAATGTGATCCTACAGAATGGTAGGCTGGCGTATAAGTTCGAGGATAAAGTTACAGTTGGTTTGTGATGCGGTTTGTGATGCGTTGAGGATGATCATCTGAGTGATTGTTAGGATGCGGTTGCTGAAAGCATCTTTAACAGCCTGAATACAAGAGCGCGCTCAATAGAGTGCACTGTTAAACTTGACCAAGCCACCTTGAAAAGAACAAGTCATTCTCTGCAGGTTACGCCTGACTCAGACTTCTCGGCTCGGCACTGAACCTCATTTCGAACGGCAAGGGTATATGGGCTGCCTCAATCAATCACGCAAACGATTTGATTGCTTCCTTTATCGTGTCAAGGCCTTCAGTGCCAATAAATATCAGAACATAACCCAACATGGCAACCCATAATAAACCAAGGAGCGCACCGACAATTACAGCCAGTCCGTCACGCATAATCACACCGATGGCCATCAAGGCTATTCCTGCACTGGGCACAGTATTGGTAAGCGGCAAAGGAACACAAACCGATAACGCCATAATCAAACCGCAAAAACCGATCAGGTAAGAAAAAACCCCTTGTGTGACAAAGCCGAGGCGAGGCTTCACCAGTAGCTCAATTCTCCTGATAATAGGAAGCGCAGCATTTAGCATTCTTTCAAAGCGTTCGCTGGATATAGATTTATCCCTCATCTTCTGTGGAAACCAGATAGAATCACGACCCAAGGCCTGCTGTGCGGTTAAAAAAAGTAGTGGTGCAGCAATAATTAAATTGATGCCAAGACCGGGCAGCGGTATGGCCGCAGGCATCGCAAAAATCAATAGCATAATTCCAAAACTACGTTCGTGCAGCGCTTTTAGAATAAAATCAATTGAAATAGTGTCTTGTTCGCCAAAACTATCTTTTAAATCAACAAGAAGTTTTGATAAAGAACGAATTTGCATTACATTATCCTAAAATCCTAAGTTGGATGGTGCTTAGAGTGCATTGTTGTTTACTTTTAGTTTGGCGTAATGAAACGTCGCAGTAAAACGTAATATCAAGTTATTATAACGAATTGTAAAGCTGAGAAAAGTAAAGAGCAGTGTGCTATACCCATGCTACTTAAAAATGCAGGTTCAGGGTAATCGCGTAGTCCCCATCAAATATCGGTCACACTCACGTGCTGATGCGCGTCCCTCGTTAATGGCCCAAACCACCAGGCTCTGACCACGCCGCATGTCTCCCGCCGCAAAAACGCCGTCAACATTTGTCCTGTATGAGCCCTCGTCTGTTTTTGCATTTGAACGCACATCCCGTTCAATACCCAATGCTTCAAAAATCGCATCTTCCGGGCCAACAAAACCCATAGCTAACAACACTAAGTCAGCTGGCCATACTTTTTCAGTTCCAGCTATTTTCTGAGGGGAAAAACCACCGTTGTCGCCCACCACCCACTCAACATCGATAGTATGCAGTTTTGTAACATTGCCATTTTTGTCGCCCTCAAACTTCTCAGTCATAATCAAGTAAGTACGAGGATCGGCACCAAAATGCGCTGCAGCTTCCTGTTGACCATAATCGATGCGATAAACCTTTGGCCATTCAGGCCAGGGATTATCAGACTGACGCACATCAGACGGCTGGGGGAGGAGTTCAAATTGCGTAAGGCTCTTGCATTGATGTCGCATCGAGGTGCCGACACAATCCGTCCCCGTGTCACCACCACCAATCACAACAACATTTTTGTCAGTAGCTGAAATATACGCGCTGTTCTTAACATCAGAATCTAACAGGCGTTGTGTATTGGCATGAAGAAACTCCATAGCAAAATGAATACCCTTAAGATCACGACCAGGGATAAGCAGATCACGTGGCTTGGTTGCGCCACAACAAAGTACGATTGCGTCCACATCTTCTCGCAATTTAGATACCGAAAGATCAATGCCAACAGCGGTATTGGTGATAAATACTACGCCTTCTTGAGCCAACAAATCGATACGCCGCTGCACAATCGTTTTGTCGAGCTTCATGTTAGGAATACCATACATAAGCAAACCACCAATTCGATCGGCACGCTCATAAACCGTCACCAGATGACCTGCTCGATTTAGTTGTGCTGCACAAGCAAGTCCCGACGGTCCTGACCCAATAACAGCTACCTTCTTACCCGTTCGTTGTGTTGGCGGCTGTGCAACGATCCAACCTTGTTCAAAACCTTTATCAACTATCGCACATTCAATATTTTTGATAGTAACCGGCGGATCGATAATACCCAGTACACAGGCACCCTCACACGGTGCAGGACAAACGCGCCCGGTGAATTCGGGGAAATTATTGGTTTTATGCAGACGTTCCAGTGCTTCTTTCCACAAACCACGAAAAACCAAATCATTCCATTCCGGAATCAAGTTATTTACTGGGCAACCTGAAGCCATACCACTAAGCAATGTCCCAGTGTGGCAGAATGGTACGCCACAATCCATACAACGCCCGCCCTGCTCTTGGAGTTTGTGCGTGGGTAAGTGTTCGTGAAATTCCTGCCAGTCCAGCACCCGTTCAAGCGGTGATCGGTCACCTGGTAGTTCACGCTGAAATTCCATAAAACCGGTCGATTTACCCATGACTTCAACGCCTCCCTAGTTCCCGTTGACACGGGCCAAGCTACACTTGTTTTCTTCGAATGCAGCCATAATCGCACTGTCACCATACAAGCCCTGCTGTTTCTCGACTCTCCGAACTGCTTCGAGCATACGTTGATAATCCTTGGGCATCACTTTAATAAACTTTAGCATCACATCATTCCACAAAACCAGGAGCTTTCTTGCTCGCTCACTGTTGGTATACCTAACATGGCGGCAGATCATTTGCTCAACTTCATTGACATCTTCTTCCTCGAGGCGTTCGAGCACAACCGTATCAAGATTACAGTTTGCACGCAAAGCACCATCTTCATCGAATACATAAGCAATTCCACCCGACATACCCGCAGCAAAATTGCGGCCCGTTGCACCTAGGACCACGACCCGACCCCCGGTCATGTATTCACAACCATGGTCACCCACACCTTCGACCACCGTTCGTACACCACTATTGCGTACAGCAAATCGTTCGCCCGCCACACCACGAATGTAAGCTTCACCGCTGGTAGCACCGTAAAAAGCCACATTACCCACAATTATGTTCTGTTCAGGAACAAACTTTGAGCCTAGCGGTGGATAAATAATAAGCTTACCGCCCGACAATCCTTTTCCAAAATAGTCGTTAGCATCTCCTTCCAATTCCAGGGTCAGGCCTGGCGGAATAAACGCGCCAAAGCTCTGCCCAGCTGAGCCTTGCAAATGGAAGCGAATAGCGTCGTCCTGTAATCCATTCGGGCCGAAACGTCGGGTAATCTCACTGCCCAGAATCGTCCCAACTACACGATTTGTATTTCGAATAGACAATGTCGCTTTCACTTTCTCACGTCGTTCCAAAGCCGGTTCGGCTAAATCCAGCAGCACTTGGTTATCGAGTGCATTTTCTAATCCATGATCCTGTGGCAACTGACTATAACGCCCAACTTCAGGCCCTACCTCCGGTTGATAAAGTATTTGTGAATAATCCAGTTTT
>JAHZIU010000352.1 GCA_022601315.1 Betaproteobacteria bacterium | reverse complement strand
TGTTTTAGACTCTGTGTAGATTTCAAGTGCGTGATCTACTGACTGGCGTAATGCTTTGATCGTAGGTTGGTTGAAAACAAATCCGGTGGCGGTATTGCTTGCGATTGTGTCAGTGGTGGCATCAATCACTGTATCTGCTAGCCCACCCACATTGTGGACAATAGGGACGGTACCATAGCGCAAACTATAGAGTTGATTCAGACCGCACGGCTCAAAACGCGATGGCATTAAGAACGCATCTGCTCCGGCTTCAATCTGGTGCGCAAGCTGTTCATTGTAACCAATATTAATGCCAACCTGATCTGGATTCTTTTTGGCGATTTGGGTGAGTGTTTGTTGATATTTTTTGTCTCCGGTACCGAGTAGGCAAAATTGTATGGGCAAATGCGTAATGGTTTTTAATAGTTCAACAATTAAATCAATGCCTTTTTGTTCCACCAGCCGACCAACAAACCCCAGTAACAGCGCATCTTTCTTGGCAGGTAATTGATAAAGCTTCTGTAAGGCAGATTTATTGACATTTTTCTTGCTCAATGTGGTGCTGGTGTAATTCTGATTGATCAGCGTGTCTGTTTTTGGGTTCCAGATCCTGTCATCAATTCCGTTGACAATGCCCGATAAGACGTGATGCCGGTGCTGTAGCAAGCCCTCCAATCCGTATCCCAGTTCTGGCGTTTGAATTTCCTTGGCGTACTGTTTGCTAACGGTGTTAATGCGATCAGCAAATACGAGTCCTCCTTTGATAAAAGAAAGCTGCCCGTAAAACTCTAATGCATGGGGTGCCCATAGAGCGGGTGCCAAACCCAGCGTGCTAAATGTGCTTTGTGAAAATAAACCCTGATAGGCTAAATTGTGTATGGTAAACAAGTTGGGTGGGGCGCTTGGTATCTGCTTTAGCAATGCAGGAACCAGTGCTGTTTGCCAATCATTACAATGGATTAAATCTGGCTTCCAGGCTAGTTGTGCTTGGTCGAGAGCAATTAGTTTGATAATTTTACAAAACAAAGCAAAACGTTCCGCGTTGTCGGGCCATGGTTCGCCTTGTTCATCAACATAAGGGTTGCCTTTACGCGCAAATGCAGCCGGATGGTCAACCAGGAGTACTTTAACTTTGCTGTTATTTAACTGTGTAGCGCGTAAAGTTATTTTTCCAGCGGTGCCGGGCAGATAAAATTCAGCCACGGTCTCCAGTGATTGATGCCGTTCCAATATATCACCATAAGCCGGCAGTACGATACGCATCTCACACTTCAAGCTTTGTAGGGCAATGGGCAGAGCGCCAGCGACATCAGCTAACCCACCTGTTTTGATTAATGGTAGCGCTTCACTGGTGGCAAATAAGACTTTTGTCATGATTGGATTTAATTTATAGAGGCGGTTTCATAATTATAAGGTAGATGTGCTGATTCAGCTACTTATCTGCCAGGTTCATCATTTCATCTTCCAAACAAAGTACAATACCTGCCAGTGGGGGCAAGGTGATAACAATCGAATCAGGTAACCCCATCCAGGGTTTATGGGTTGCTGCAATACGCCCAGCATTGCCCATATTACTGCCACCATAGTAGGTCGAGTCACTGTTGAATATTTCACGGTAAATTCCACCAACGGGGATGCCTATACGATAGCCCACATGTGGGACTGGAGTGAAATTGAGTATAATCACTACGAATGCACCGTCACGGGTGCGGCGTAAGTAACTGATAACGGATTGATCGGCGTCGAAACAATCGATCCAGGCAAAGCCTTCGGAAGAAAAGTCGAGTTGATGGAGTGCGGGGATATTGCTATAAAGGTGATTAAGGTCACGCACTACCGCTTGTATACCGCAATGCTGCTGGTCTTCCAGTAGTTTCCAATCTAGTTCGTGGTTGACTCTCCATTCTTGCTTCTGAGCAAATTCATTCCCCATGAAATTGAGTTTCTTACCAGGACAGGTCATTTGGTAGGTAAACAGTACGCGTAGATTAGCAAATTTCTGCCAGGTATCACCGGGCATTTTGGTGAATAAAGAGCCTTTTTCATGCACGACCTCATCATGCGAGAATGGCAGCACGAAGTTTTCAGTATAGGCGTAGAGTTGGCCAAAAGTGAGCTGGTTATGATGAAAGCGTCGGTAAATAGGGTCTTGTTGCATATAGGAAAGGGTATCGTTCATCCAACCCATATTCCATTTCATTGAAAAACCTAAGCCGCCGACATAAGTTGGGTGTGAAACTGCCGGCCATGCAGTAGATTCTTCCGCCATTGTTAGTGCGCCCGGAAATGCTTCATGCACCATGATATTTAATTCGCGCAGGAAATCAATTGCCTCCAAATTTTCTCTACCACCATGTTTGTTGGGTAACCATTCCCCTTCCTTGCGAGAATAATCCAGATAAAGCATGGAAGCGACTGCGTCTACGCGTAATCCATCGAGATGAAATTCAGATAACCAAAAATGAGCGCTTGATAGCAAAAATGATTTTACTTCGTTGCGTCCAAAATTGAAGATATGTGTTCCCCAGTCCTGATGAAATCCCAAACGCGGGTCTTCATGTTCATATAGCGCAGTACCATCAAAATGGGCCAGTGCAAAAGCGTCCTGCGGAAAGTGTGCAGGAACCCAATCCAATAACACGCCAATTTTTGCTTTGTGAAAGGTGTCGACCAAAAATTTAAAATCTTCAGGTGTGCCATAACGGCTGCTAACAGCGAAATATCCTGTCGTTTGGTAGCCCCAGGATTCATCAAGTGGGTGTTCCGTTATGGGTAGCAGTTCAATATGGGTATATCCCATCTCAAGCACATAAGGCAGGAGATGTTTTGCAAGTTCACGATACGTGTATACACGTCCGTCAGGGTGTCGCTTCCATGACCCGGCGTGAATTTCTAGAATATTTAACGGTGCATGTAACCAGTCCGAATTGGCGCGGTGCCTTATCCATTCTTCATCCTGCCAATTATAGGTGCTATGCGTAGGTGTCAGTGCCGCATTGTTGGGGCGAAGTTCATAGCGTGTCGCATAGGGGTCTGTTTTGAGCAAGATTTCACCGCTGTCACGATTACGGATTTCATATTTATAAACAGCGTCTGACGGTAAGCCGGGTAT
>JAHZIU010000351.1 GCA_022601315.1 Betaproteobacteria bacterium | reverse complement strand
CGCTAATCCTTGGTGGGCTGGTCTGGATGTCGCGACTGATAAAGAAACAGTAACACTTGATTTTAGCGCTACCGGTCTTGACTTAACAAACAATTTAAGGATTGATGCAGGCAACTTTAGCGTTAACGTTAATCAGCAGAGCATTATCCTTACCAAACCAACTTGGGTGACAATTGATCAACCGGGTTATTTAGGATTCAATGCAAACAACAATCCTGCATTAGCAAATTTTACAGCGCCTAGGTGTATCACGCAGTAAAAAATACAAGCCTAGATAAGACAGGATAGTATGCAACAACTTTATTTTCTCTGTAGCAAGGAAGGATTCTGAGGGGATTCTAGGGGCATAATATTTAATAATCGATAGATAAATAATGTGTCTCAATAACTCGCTAACTGGTCGAGTAATCTGAAGAAACTTCTCCTTCATCAATACGAACTGCCCCCTCCCTCTTCTACCCTTTTACTGTTTTCCTCTAGACCTAATTTACGGTTCTTTATACTCAGAAAAGAAAAAATTGGCGTTAGTATTCATTGAAAATCATATTTCCAAAAATTTGTCTGTGCGTTTTCCCACATCATAATCACCCGACATATTTGTATACTTAGTGAAGACACAATCTATTGCAAGACACAGTGCTAAAGAATTCTTCAATTTGAGCACAAAAATCAAGAGACACTGAATAGATACAGTTCATGACAGGCTATATTGCTCAGATCTGTTCATTTTATCTATTTACAAGAGGGGATTTCAGATGATAGACATCTAAATTTTGTTGTGAATTGCGCGAAAACCACAACCAAAAACAGAATCAGGAAGCGCAATAACTAAGAACATTTAGCCACATTTATGTGATGTGTGATTAATTATTGTTCAAGTATTAGGAAATAGCTTGACAAAATTCGTAGTTCGATACTTGACGACCACATCCCTATTACATTAGAGAGAGACGCCCAAGAATTTTATAACCGCAAACTAAAACAACACGTACATTAATACCGTTTGAAAACGCAATCAATAAAGCAATACGTACACCAAAAACGTGCGCAGACGTTATTTAAAATTACAAAATTATTTAAAGGGGCAAGAAATAAAATATGGAATCTGATTATAACTCTACAATGATAGACCCATGGTATTGGATAGCACAAGAGGGAAAAGATACTTGGAATAGATTAATGAGGGAAGCATGGGAACAACAAAAATCTAGCTCAGATACACATAGAGCAAATTTTGATTTGGATTTTACAGCAATTAAAGAATCTGGTTTAGAAGAACTAAATCTACTAACAGAACAAGAAAAAAAAAGCATCCTCAAGCGTGTCAGGAACAATTGTCCTGCTGTCAAAAGTATTACTATTTTACTAAATGATTTTCTCCATTTACGCTGGAGTATGACTTTTTCTGATAGTGACCGAAAAACCATATGGAAAGGCAACGCTGACTTCTCGGGATTTATATTTCCATGCCTTGTTTTTTTTAAAAATATGATTTTTGAAGAAACAGCAAATTTCGATGGTGCCTATTTTGTAAAAAACACTGACTTTCAAGACACTCATTTCAAAAAAGGATTTAGTGCAAGAAATGCGATATTCAACAGACAGTTCTTTGCAATCAAATTGGATACTGACACTAATTACAAAGTGGATTTTAGTGGAGCAAAATTCAGACAAGATATTACTTTAAATGGATCCAAGTTCAAGGGTGAAGTAACTTTTAAAGACACTCAATTAGTAGAAAAGCAAGTTTCTCAGACACTATTTTTGGGGGAAATGTCGATTTTACAAAGGCAAAATTTCATTTTGAAGATGGACAAACGGTAATAACTGAAAAACAAAAACTAAAACAAAACACAAAGAAAATCACAGATTTTTCAAATGTATGTTTTTATGGTGATGTCAAATTTAAACAAGCAGAGTTTAGAAACAAATTAACATTCATTAATACAAAATTTGAGAAGCAACAAAATAGCTCCGAAGATGAAAGTAGTATTAAGAGTAACAATGTGGATTTCTCTGAAACTATTTTTCTTGATGGAAATTTAGATTTTAGTGGCGCACAATTCTCTAGAGCAAATTTATACTTTGAAGAAGCCATCTTTGGAAAAGAAGATACTGTAAAATTTGTATCAAATGCAAACTTCAATCATATAACAATATCTGAAGGTCACGTCAGTTTTAACAAAGCAAAATTTAATAATGTGAATTTTCAGTGTATTAAATCTGAGTTTGAAAAAAAAGCTCTATTTAAGAATGTACTTTTTAACGGTGTAGTTGACTTTACCAATACACAGCTAAAAGATACATGCGTTTTTGAAGATTCTATTTTTCTTATAAAAGCTGATTTTAAGGAAGTAGTATTTGTTAATAGAGCCAATTTTAAGAATGTTAAATTTGGCTTAAATACTGAATTCTTAGGAACGGATTTTAGTAATACTCAATTTGATCTATCCGCACTTTTTGAGGGCGCCGAATTTAAAGAACAGGCTATTTTTGAGGGCACAAAATTTGGTAATCTTGCAGGCTTCCGAAATTCCGCCTTTGAGGGAAATGTAAGTTTTAAAGAAGCTGTTTTTGATCGAAAAGCTATCTTCACGGGTGCAAAATTTATTCTGGGTGTAAAGAATAACGATGAAAATTCACATGAAATAAATTTTAGGAAAACGCATTTTTACGAGGATGCTGAATTTTCTGGAGCAGCATTTGAACATAAAGTACTTTTTGAAAGCGCAACATTTGAAGAATTCGCTAATTTTGAAATGGCTAAATTTGAGACTGTCTTCTTTAGAAGTACAAAGTTTGAGAAAGATGTAAAATTCAACCAATGTGAGTTCTTAGGCAATGATGCATTCTTCAATAATGTGAGTATTAAAGGATCAGCTCTATTCAAAAATGCAAAATTTAATTGCGTCCCTTTGTTTACTGGCATGAAGTTATCTGGAGTATTAAATTTTTCGGCCATTAAATGGCGCCCAGTCTATGGGAAGCTAGAAGAAGAGCACAATAGTAGGAATAAAGAAAATTCTGAAAAAGACTTGGCTGACATAATACTCGCATGGGGTCAGCTAAAGGTAGAAATGAATCGTTTACATATGCACGAAGAAGAATTAGATTTCTTCGCTAAAGAATTAGAAGCAAAATCACAGTACGAGGGTTATAAATCTTCAAAAACGTTGATAAAACTATTTAATATCACGTGTGACTATGGTAAGAGCATCTCGAAACCATTCATATGGCTATTGACAATTAATTTCATAGCTTTCTTGGCTTATCTTGGCATTACTTCATCTCAAGATGACTCGTTCTTTTTAACACTTACGAACAGCGTTGCATTCCTACCTACTGACAAAATCATCTATAGTGACGCAATAAATAGACTTATAGAAAAAGAATATAGTATGAGCATGTTTATTTATCCAATAATAAGATTTATACATATGTCTCTGTCTCTTTTATTCATTTTCTTAATAGGGCTTGGAATAAGAAATCAATTACGTATAAGATAGTCTTTCAAACCGAGCCACTTGTAACTAACGCACGCACAAAGCAAGATAATGGGCAACCCATTATCTTGGTTCGCAACGAAAGTACCAGCTTCTGAATGATTATGTTTATTAAGATAGAACTGGAAAATGATAACCCCTCTATCAATAACTAAATCTAGTATACTACGAAAAATTCAGACTAAATTCAAAAAATATTATGAAACAACTAATTGAATCAGATCGACTTTTCTGGAAACTTTTTAGTTTGAGTCGAGCTGTATGTTGAATTCAGGGAGCGATAACAAAACCTATGGATAGAATAATGTAAAGGACTTACTTTTTCGCAGAGGTGTTCACTTATCTGTTTCTGCTCCTTTCATTTGGCGGTACTCTAACCATTTCATAGTTAACTTCACCAGCCCTTCCTCATCAAACCGTGCATGCTGTTTTACTACACACGTAAAGGTGTCAGATTGCATAGCGCATAAAAACAATTGTTAATAATTGAGGGAAACTAAGCAATGACTGACACCTTTGTTCATTTGCTCCGCTAATCAATCAACCTCAACCCGCTGTACTTGCATCGGCCAGGTACCTCGATCTAACGCTTGCCGACCATCAAACATTATATAACTCTGTCGCCCATAATGAGGCAATGGACGTATCAGTGCTTCCAGTGATGCTGCATCTTGTGCGGATATGATCGCTAATGATGCATCTTTTGCATGCGTCATTGTCCAGGCTTGTGCACTGCCTTTTTCACTCACAATCTCAGGTCGTGGTGACAAGTTCTTGGCTGCCAGCCAGGCATCTATTTCATCTTGCAGACCAATCACTAAGGTGGGTGCGGCGGACAGTTCTGCGCTGCTTGAAACGATGTTTGCTGAGCGACGTTGCAGGCTGCTGGCTAATGTTTCGGCGATGTGTCGTAGTTCACGTTCATCGGACAACAAGATAGTTTTTGTCGTGGGGTTGACCATGACTTCGCGCAGGATGGGTGGGGCTTCACCGGTTGCCAGTTGGCGAAACAAACGCAAATCCGGGTCCAATGTGACGGATAGCGGTTTATTCTGTAATGTCAGTGTAAAAGTTTGTTGGTTCTGTTGTAAATCAAGCCGGTGCATTTCTGTATCTGCCTCAGTTTCAATTGCCACAGGCACGCTCAGTTGGTAAGTCGGCGAGGATTGTTTTAGTGTAATGTCCAAAGCATAGCCTGCATCAGCCTTGCTGTTTTTTACTGCAGCAATGGCGATGGCCGGCGCACCGGCGCGGTCCAACCATTGTGTAAAAAAGGGTTCCAGGTTCTGTCCTGAAATTATTTGAAAGGTCTGCTGCATGCGTTGCCAGGATGTCACTTTAAAGCGTCGGGTCTTCCACAATCCCTGAATGGAGCGATCAAATACGGCCGTACCCAACTGATCGCGCAGCATGAAAAAAAACATGGCGGCTTTGTTATAACCGACAATTTTAGATGCGCCATGAGTGCGCGACGTAAATGATGCCAGTGGTGCATCCTGCCCGGGTTCCAATGCGGCAAAATCACGCAACCAACCCAGGCGCATTTCTCGCGCAGCTTCATCACTTTCCCGCTCTTTATAAGCATAATCGGCCATGAATGTGGTCAAGCCTTCAGACCAGTTACCACTTTGATAATCTGGATAAACACCATTCCCCCACCAGTTATGAAGGACTTCATGTCCGAGTGACGTGTCACGAATAAACGGCAGTTGCAACACGTTTATACCCAAATAAGTCAATGTAGGCATGCCAAAACCAGTTGGCGTGGGGCTGGAAACAACGCTGAATTCAGTAAATGGATAACTGCCAATCCACGGCTCATACAGCTTTAAATAACGCTTGACGGCTTCAATGTAATCATTTGATAGATTGCTGAGCTGCGGATGAAAATATGTACGTAATTGAATCGGCTCACCACGCATACCTATGTATGTGTCTGTTGCGATTTCATATGGGCCGGCCATTAGGGTGATGCCTTCGGCTGGAAATGGAAATTCAAAATGAGCCTGATAACCCTGATCTGAATCACTTTCCGCAAGCAACCGACCAGCCACCAAACCACGCTGACCGGATGGCAACGCCAGCTTGACTTCATAATGCGCCAACCCACCCACAATACGGGGATACCAGTTCGATCCATTGGGTAAGTAAGTGCCTGCCTCACCACTGACAGGAAGCGGTCTGCCCAATGTTTGCTCATGGTCCAACGAAGCATCCAACGGCAACAGCTCACCCCGCCAGTGAATTTCAATATGATATTGCGGACGTAAATCGTATGGAATCTGCCAGGCATGCGGTTGATTCGCACGCTGCCGACCCTTACCCAGCGGGTGGCCGTCGATCAATGCCTGGGTGACCTCAAATTGTGATCCAAGCACAATATTGAGTTCTCTGGGATTTGTCACGGTAATCTTACTTTGCCCTTCAATTGCGCGGGTTATCGGATCTATATGCACATCGATGTCGTAATGAATTTCCCCGCCTGGGTTGACGGCTGCTGATGCGCCGCCAGGAACAACTATAAAAACAACAATGACAAAAAAAAAGTAAATTTGAAAAAAACCAAGGAATGTTCTAATTAATGAATATGCTGACATAAATGAGTAGATTTTAATTTTTTAGTGCAGGAAACTTAGCGATAATTTCGATTTCTTTTTTACCGCGTTTCACCTTGAGCGGTAACCACGTACCCGAAGCATGGCGCTTCACAATGGCAATGACATCTTCGGTATTTTTAAGGGGCTGACCCGCCATTTCTAGAATGACATCTGCACTCTGAATATT
>JAHZIU010000350.1 GCA_022601315.1 Betaproteobacteria bacterium | reverse complement strand
TTGTTGATCGTTTAAAGCCATAATGCCTTCAATGGTTTTGTGATGCATTGACTTATGTCAATCAAGTGCTGGTTTGGTTTGTTATGTGGTGAAGTGGCAAAACGTGAAGGAATCCGACACATGTGCATATTCTGGCAATGCACTACTTACTATGGTTTAAAACCAATAATAAGACTTTTTTCTGATTATATTTGTGCTGAACATAACCTTAATTTGGCCTGGATTACAAAAATTCCAATTGTCAGGGTATCGATATAGGTTTTCCAACAAATTCTCATCATTCAATTATTTGAGGAAGAAATAGTAGGGTTTTTCCTAGCTCTTCTTAATGCCATTTGTATATATTAAGTATTAAGATAAAGGGATATATATGTAATAAGCATGATGTTAATAATGGAAAAAAATAATATTGATGATGTTATATCTGACGCAGCACCGGATATGGCGCATTTTCTTGCTTCTTCTGTGCATGATATGAAGAATTCCGTCAGCATGTTAATTGGCGGGCTGGAGAAAACGCTGGCAACAGTTGATGCAGTCAGTTTTCCTTCTTATGACGGCCTCGTACAGATGAATTTGGAAGCGAAGCGTATCAACGACAAGTTAGTGCAGTTGTTGGCACTCTATAAAGTTGGACAAAATCTTTATCCGTTTAATCCACAGTTTTATTCCCTGCATGAATATATGCAAGCCATTGCTGCACAAAATTGCGACATACTCAAGTTTCAAGGTATCAAACTTGATATTCAAGTTGATCGTAATCTGTACTGGTATTTTGATGAAGATATGATCAATGGTGTCGTTGGTAATGTATTAAATAACGCGATTCGTTATACATCTACTTGTATAAACTTCAGTGCCAAGGAAGTAAATGGCATGCTTGAAATACGTATTGAGGATGATGGAGATGGCTACCCTGACGAAATGTTGCAAGCGCGTATCGACAATATGCGCAGCATTGATTTTCGAGATGGAAGTACCGGACTTGGTATTTATTTTGCGACAATAGCCGCTCAATTACATCGCAATCATGGCCGTTATGGTGAAGTTAAATTAGAAAATAATGGACTGCTTGGCGGCAGTTGTTTCATTTTGTATCTTCCATAATACCGGTAAAAAACCTTGTTACCCTTTAAACATAGTATCCATCAATCGATTGCCATTAAAAATGGAAAATAATATATCCAATAAAAATTTTCTAATTATTGATGATTTTCACGAGATGTGTAGTATTTTTCGTGACATCGTACGTAGTATCGGGGTCGATTTTAAAAATGTTTCCACAGCAGGGAATGGTAATGAGGCGATCTCATTATTGAAAAAAAAGCGATACGATGTTGTGCTGTGCGATTGGAACTTAGGTTCGGGTAAAAATGGGCAGCAAATTCTGGAGGAAGCAAAGTTACGCAAGCTCGTTGAACCGACCTGTGTCTGGATCATGATTACCGCTGAAAAGACATCCGATGCGGTTACTGGTGCAGCGGAATATCAACCTGATGCGTATTTGATAAAACCGATAACAGCCGCTATTTTGCGAACTCGTTTGGATCGAATTTGGTCAAAGAAGGAAGCTTTTGTAGCAATCTACAAGGCACAGAAACAAAAGGATTATTCCAAAGCAATTGATTTATGTGATGAGCGTCTTGCTATCGATAAATTAAACGCCGCTGATTTACAGCGGACGAAGTTTGATTTACTAATAAGTAATGGTGAACTTGAGCGCGCAAAAGAATTGTTAGAAAGCGTTTCCGTTGAACGTGATTTTCCATGGATTAAAACGGGATTGGCCAAAATATTTCTTAAGAACAATGATTTTGACAAAGCCCGGCACCTGCTTGAAGAAAGTATTGAAGAAAACCCCACCTTTCTTGAGGGACATGATTTGCTGGTGGAAACATTGCAGGTGGCAGGTGATCTTGAAGGAACAAATCGCGCGCTTGAACGAGCGATTAAATTATCACCGTATTCTGTTAATCGACAAAAGCAATTGGGTGATGTCGCTTTAAAGATGGGAAATATAGAGAATGCAGAAAAGGCTTTCCGGAAAAGCGTTTCATTGGGTGAAAACTCTGTGCTTAAAACAGCGGATGCTTATTTGGGTTTAGCCAAGACATGTAGTGCTAAGGCAAATCCTGAAGAGGCGCTGAGTGTACTTGAAAATATGAGTAAACAGTTTTCTTCAGAAGATGTTCAATTCAAAGCGATGGTCGTAGAAGGTTTGATACACCATGAAAGCGGTAATGCAGAGAAAGCGCATGAAATTGCAGCAGAACTTGGTAAGCGTGTGAGCGATAAAAAACACACTCAAGATAGTGAACGAGCATTAGATATAGTCCAATTATTTATAGCAACAGGCAATAAGGAGAGTGCGATTGCTGTGTTGCAGAAAGAAATCAGGAGTAATCCTGATAATAACGCCTTATTTCAAGATGCCAATAAAATATTTGAACAAGCCGGTTTGGGTGATGAAGGTGCTATATTAATTGAAGCTTCACGCAAGGAAGCGAAAGAAATGATGAATTCCGGTGTTTTATTAATACGTGAGGAGAAATACGAAGAGGCAGTCAATGCAATGCGCAGTGCTCGT
>JAHZIU010000349.1 GCA_022601315.1 Betaproteobacteria bacterium | reverse complement strand
CGACGTGCCTCACCAATATCAATGGTCCAATCCAAACCAACCGCATCACAACCAATATTGGCAATTGTTTCTAACCATAACCCACCGCCTTTAGTGAAAACCACACTGGGTACACGCGCGCCATCATGTTCACGTTTTAATCCCGCAACTATTTGTTCGATATAGCGTAGCGAAAACTCTTGATACGCTGCATGCGACAATGCCCCGCCCCAGGTATCAAAAATCATAACAATCTGCGCACCCGCTTCTATTTGCGCATTGAGATAAGCGGTTACGGCCTGCGCGTTCACATCTAAAATATGATGCAGTAATTCAGGACGTTGGTACAGCATGGTCTTGATTTGACGAAAATCTGTACCGCCTCGTCCCTCAACCATATAACACGCCAAAGTAAATGGACTGCCAGAAAAACCAATCAAAGGCACTTTATTATCCAGTGCCTTACGAATCTCTGAAACCGCATCGATAACATAGCGCAATTCATTCGTTGGATCGGGCACTGTTAATGCATGAATTTCCTTTTCTTCACGCAAGGGACGCTCAAACATTGGTCCCTCACCTTCGGCAAAATATAGTCCCAAACCCATTGCATCAGGAATTGTCAAAATATCAGAGAACAATATTGCCGCATCCAGCGGAAAACGTGCCAATGGCTGCATGGTTACTTCCGTGGCAAACCCCGGGTTTTTACATAATGAAAGAAAATTACCCGCACGTGCACGTGTTTCATTATATTCTGACAAATAGCGTCCTGCTTGACGCATTAACCAAACAGGCGTGTATTCAACAGGCTGTTTTAGCAAAGCCCGCAGTAAAGTATCATTCTTAGGTGTTGTCATTAAAAGCCTGTTCTATATCTCATTCTATTTTATAGTTTTAAAAAGATTATACCTACTAACCCTATACCAAAGACCATTTTACCAGCGAAAGTTCTTTGCGTACATTAGCAATGTAATTTTATATAAAGTCTGTTACTCCAGCTCTATTGCAAACAAGCGTCGATACTCTCTAATGGCATAGCGATCAGTCATGCCTGCAATATAATCAGCGATTGCTTGTTGTTTTTCCTGCTGGAACTTAATTTGATACTGAATAGGCAACAATTTAATGTTTGCGTTAAAACTACTAAACAACCGCTTTATATTATGGGCTGCTTTATTACTCATACGCACAACGCGATAATGTTGGTATAGATGATCACGTAGAAATTTTTTAAGTTCTTGCTGTTGCTCTTTAATCTCCCGACTAAACCCTATTAGCAACGGTGCAGCATGCACATCAGCAAGCGTACCAATCTTAGCATTCTTGATATTCAATATGCTTTGCTGTGTTAAATCAGTTACCAAAGTATTGATCATACTGCGGATGGTCTCATGCGTAAGACGTCGCCCTATAAGTGCTGGATACTGCTGTTTAATCTGCGCTAAATGGCGCGAAAAAATAGTCACATTATCCAATTGTTCATGGGTCAGCAAACCCGAACGTAAGCCGTCGTCGACATCATGATTATTGTAGGCAATTTCATCAGCAAAATTTGCCAGTTGCGCCTCCAGAGAAGGACTTGTGTTTTCCAGGAATCGTGCGCCAACATCTCCCAATTTCTTTGCCGTTCTTTTAGCTGCGTGCTTGAGTATGCCTTCGCGTGTTTCAAAACAAAGATTCAAACCATCAAAAGTGGCATAGCGTTCTTCCAATACATCAACAACACGTAAAGACTGTAGATTATGCTCAAAGCCACCATAATCTTTCATGCATTCATTTAACGCGTCCTGACCGGCATGGCCAAAGGGTGTATGTCCCAAATCATGGGCAAGTGTAATGGCTTCTACAAGATCTTCGTTTAAATGAAGATTGCGGGCTATTGAACGACCGATCTGGGCCACTTCCAAACTATGTGTTAGTCGGGTGCGAAACAAATCGCCTTCATGATTAACAAAAACCTGTGTTTTATACTCCAAACGGCGAAACGCTGTAGAATGAATAATTCTGTCACGATCTCGCTGAAACTCGCTGCGTCCAACTGGTGCAGTTTCCTGCACCAAACGGCCCCGTGAATGATCTGAAGTCACGGCATAAGATGCCAAATTACTCATGCGTCGCCCAAGTGGTCAAAACTTCCAACAGCAGTGCTGGTGGAATATCAGAACGCATGACTGCTTCACCTATACGATTGAGCAAAATAAAACGTGATTTACCTGCTTCTACTTTTTTATCCAGCAACATAAGTTCTAAATATTTTTCTGGCGCAAATTTTGGTGCATCAACTGGCAAACCTGCCTGCACAAAAATTTTCCGTATACGCATTACATCGGCTTCACTGATTAATTTCATGCTACGGGATAACTCAGCCGCCAATACTGTCCCTGCCGCAACCGCCTCACCATGCAACCACACGCCATAGCCCATACCATTTTCTATAGCATGGCCAAAAGTGTGGCCCAGATTAAGCAATGCGCGTACACCTTTTTCCTTTTCATCAGCGGCAACAATCTCGGCTTTATTCTCACAACTACGCCGGATCGCTTCATTAAGAATAATCGGATCCCTTGCTAACAAGCGAGGCATTTTTTGCTCTAACCACTCAAAGAATGATGGATCTCGAATCAAGCCATATTTGATAATTTCAGCTAGGCCAGCACGTAGTTCTCTATCCGGCAGCGTATTCAATGTCGCACTATCTGCCAGCACCATGCGTGGTTGATAAAATGCGCCGATCATATTTTTACCTAATGGATGGTTAATGCCCGTTTTACCGCCCACTGAAGAATCTACCTGCGCCAATAATGTCGTGGGTATCTGAATAAAAGGTACGCCACGCAAATAAGTTGCTGCGGCAAAGCCAGTGAGGTCACCAATCACACCACCACCCAGGGCCAAAATAGTGGTATTTCGCTCACAGTGATTTTTTAGTAAAGCGTCATGAATTAAATTTAATGTCTCCCAATTCTTGTGTACTTCACCATCAGGTAAAATAATTGAAATACATATCACATCATATTTTTCCAATGCGAGCCGAAGCATATTCAAGTAAAGTGGCGCTACAGTTGTATTACTTACGATGGCAACTCTTTTTTGTGGCAAGCAGGAAACAATGTGTTCAGCGTGCTGCAGAATGTTATGGCCAATATGAATTGGGTAGCTGCGCTTCTCTGAAGAAGGTGTGAATTCCACCGTAATGGTTTGCATAGAATTATTTATACCACTGAAATTAGATTTATAAGAAACAAGCTTATTAATAAGCTTTTGCACCAGATAACGTACACCTTGTTTACCGCTATCAACAATCACATGAGCCGTTTCCAGATACAGGCAATCTCGTTGCGTGAATAGTTCTGTCAATTTTTGATGTAAATTTTGCGTCTGCAGTAAAGGCCGATTTTTATCGTATCGGGTGCGTCGATGTAAATCATTAATTGATGCGCGCAGATACACAACCGTGCCACTTTGCTTTAATAGCGAACGATTTTCCTGACTCAGAATCGCACCACCGCCTGTTGCTAATACAATATTGTTCTTTTTAGACAAGTCGCGTAAAACTTCAGATTCTCGCTTACGAAACCCTGCCTCCCCTTCAATCTCAAAAATGACTGGAATTTTGACGCCAGTACGAACCTGAATTTCATGATCCGAATCAAAAAATTGTTTACCGAGGTGATTCGCCAGTGACTTACCGATTGTAGTTTTTCCTGAACCCATCATACCGATCAATACAATATTGCCATTACCCATTCGTTTTGATGCGTATCTGGCAAACGATGCTTTTGATTTTTTGAATGATTCCATGCGTTTAATTGTAGCCGAATTATCATAGATAATTTCAGTATCCTAATAAATCAAGATCGGATTATATATATGCTAATGTCCGTATTCTGGCAGAATCATACCGCAGTAGAGTAAATATATAGAAGACTTAAGATGAACAAGTCAAAAGAAGAAAAGAAAGGGCGTAAGTAATGTCTAACAAATATAGCCTGCTCGATTATAGTCATTGACATACCAACTTAGCCATAGAATTTTTGTAGCGCAGTAAATAACAGCTATTTCAACCTCTAAAAAAACCCTAATTTCATCCGCCTCTACAGAATCACGTAATTCGGCCATACCGGATCCTTTCCTAGTAGATAAGAATCTCACATTTTTTATCTTATGACTACTCTATTCATTGAATTTTAGATAACAAATAAACCGCCTGGGCTGGTAGTTAATCGTCTATCCTGGTTTCTAAATCCGAGGTTTAAACAACTTTAAAAACCCTCATCACCTCAAGCCAGACAATTAGATTTATTTACATTTATTTTAGAGCTATGCTTTAATACATCTCATTTTGTAACAAGGTTTGGATATCCAATGAGAATTTATATGCAACTACCCTTTTCTAACAAATTACCAGCCAAATTTCAGATACTAGTCACTGGATTATTTATGTTATCGCTCTTTTTCTGGGCAACAAATATTAATGCAGTAGGCTTTATTACTGAAGATCATCAACTCTCAGACAAAGAAAAACGAGTTGGCGAGGCTTATTACCGTGCAGATCAACAGTGGATGGTTTATCAAGCTGAGGTTTCTGACAAAAACCCTTTTTATCAGATTTATTTGCAGAATTTAGTGAATGGTAAAGTACAACAGGTCTCCCCAGGCAATGGTAAGACAACTTGTTCATGGGTACACCCTTCACAAGAAAAAGTTTTATTCTCATCAACGCATGAAGACCCGAATGCAATAGCCAAAATGCATGCAGAAATTGAAGAAAGGAAGTCTGGCAAACCCAAATCTTATTCTTGGGATTACGACGAATTCTATGACATCTACGAAACCGATTTCGAAGGCGGCAAGATCAAGAATCTCACCAACACCATGGGATATGATGCAGAAGCCTCCTGGTCTCCTGATGGCAAATATATTGCCTTTGCATCAAATCGCAGGGCCTACACCGATGAGCTGTCCGAAAAGGAAGCGGCGCTGTTCAAGGCCAATCCAGCTGCAATGATTGATATTTACATTATGGACGCGGATGGCTCCAATGTAAAAAGATTAACGCATACAAACACCTATGATGGCGGACCTTTTTTTAGTCCAGACGGAAAAAGAATTGTTTGGCGTCGATTTTCTACAGGTGGGCGAGAAGCAGAAGTTTTTACCATGAATATCGATGGTTCAGACCAAAAACAAATTACCCATTTAAATGTAATGTCATGGGCGCCGTTTTATCACCCTTCCGGCGAATACATTATTTTTTCTACCAACATCCATGGGCACCGCAATTTTGAGCTGTACATGGTTGATGTTAACGGCACACAAAAGCCCATCCAAGTAACTGATAAAGAAGGATTCGATGGCTTACCTGTTTTCACACCGGATGGAAATTTTATTACCTGGACCAGTGACCGCACACCGGAAAAGAAAGGACATCTTTTCCACGGCAACTGGGATCATGAGAAAGCAATGAAAAGCCTTTCATT
>JAHZIU010000348.1 GCA_022601315.1 Betaproteobacteria bacterium | reverse complement strand
TTACGCTTTTTTGAAACGTTTAGTTACACAGATATTGGCTGGCGTTGTGCATTGCGTAATAATGTTTGTTATATGGGCGGTATAGAACCAGACTTTCAATCACAATACACCCTAGTAAGGGGCGGTGGAATCCCGGCTATAACCGTGATGGGCTATAATCATAATGTTGAGTGGTGGGAGCTGATTGATCGATTAAAACGGGTTACTCAGGAAGGTGAGCCCACTATTCAGTAGGAGTCGTATGAAAAAGAATTTTTCCTATACAAGTCTATCAGTGCTATTTGGTATGTTTTTATCCGCTTGTGTCACGATTAATATTTATTTTCCCGCAGCGGCCGCAGAAAAAGCAGCGGACAAAATTATTGGGGAAGTATGGCAACTTGAAGAGAACGAGGAATTAGATGATCAGTAACTCTGTGGTTGCAAGAAAACAAAACTCAGTGATTAACTAGATTAACCAAGTTTGAGGTGAAGATAATGAATCGTGCAATTCTTTATTTATTTTTAATGGTGCTGTTTTTTGTGCCATTTGTTGGTTATGCAGGAGAGGCGAATCTCGAAGTAAATACGCCGGCAATTACGAATCTCAAACAGAGTATGCAGGCTCGTCATGCTCAGTTAGCTGCGAATTATGAGAATGGTGCCGTTGGATTTACTACAGATGGATTATTGGCAATGCGGGATGCAAGTGCTGTGTCATTGGCCCAAAGGCAGGTTGTGAATTCATTGATATCAGCAGAGAATCAAGACCGGAATGCACTTTACCGTGAGATTGCACGTGCCAATAATCATCCTGAATGGGAAAAAGAAATTCGCGCAACATTTGGCCAGCGTTGGATTAAATTGGCTAAATCTGGCTGGTGGTACCAGTCAGAGAATGGCTCTTGGGTGCAGAAGTAAGGTTTGTTTTTTTCATGATTTGCTTTGAACTATACATGGGATACAATAGTCCTAACGCCTTGTACATGGTACTGGGTAGCATAGTTTAGAATTTATTTTAAATTGGAGGCTTTTTCATAATGAATAGAAATATTTCAACAGTTGCTCAAAGGGCACCGTCAGCTCTGGCAACAAACAAAGTATTACGTAACACCTATATGTTGCTATCGCTCACGTTGCTTTTTAGTGGGCTCACTGCAGCACTTTCAATGTTTCTTCAAATGCCACCGATGACGTATCTGATATCTATCATAGGTGGTATGGTTATTGCCATGTTTGTATTACCCCGTTTTGCAAATTCCACTGCTGGAATTGGCATTGTCTTCCTGATTACGGGTTTGCTGGGATTTGGACTCGGGCCAATACTAACTATGTATGCTTCTCTGCCTAATGGTGGAAATATCATTACATTGGCGTTAGGTGGTACAGGTGTTATCTTTTTGGGCCTGTCTGCTTATGTACTGGCGACTCGTAAAGATTTTAGTTTTTTAGGTGGCTTTCTAATGGTGGGTTTCTTGTTGGTATTGCTCGCAGTAGTAGCAAATATCTTCTTGGCGATACCGGCTATGTCATTGATGATATCCGCTGTTGTTATCATGATTATGAGTGGTTTCATTCTGTATGACACGAGTCGCATCATTCATGGTGGCGAGACTAACTATATATTGGCGACTATTGGATTGTATATGACAATTTTCAATATCTTTATTAGTTTGTTGCAGATCTTAGGCATTATGGGTGGGGACGATTAATTTTTATTGATTTTTTGTTGATTCTCCAAAACCCCGGTTTACCCGGGGTTTTGTTTTAGGTGGATAAGATTTGATATAAGGTTTTAATATGGATTGGATGAAAATTGTTGCTGCAATGGCAGTAATTATGTTTATCGTATTTTTGTTTCCAAGGGCAAGGGATATGATGGAAAATAGCCCAAAAGGAACATCTGCTGATTGGATGAGTTTTATTATTCCGATTGTTGTGATTGTGTTATTTGTTATGCTGTTGATTCAATTGGTTTGACAGTTTTTTGACTATTCGTGGTTTGTGCGCCCTGTCTTTTCTTAGTAGGTAAAATACTTCGTCAGTTGTTCTTGTGTATTCGAAAACAAATCTGTGTTCATAAATTGCTGCATTGCCTTGTAATTGTTGGGCTGCCGCATTTATTCAGGCGTGGCGAGCTTGTATGCTTTAGTTATTTTTATATTTAAGAGTCCTGTTTTATCCACGTTACTTCAAGAGATTTATTTCATTGCTAAGCATTTTTAAGAATGTGACTTAATATTAAATAATTTCAAAAGAACATGATTTTTTTGATGTAGCTCAAAATTATTGTGCGTATAAGATAGTAAAATATACAAATTTTTGTTGGAAAAAAATAGAATTTCCCGTACCCAAAAATGGTCTTTTTGAGAGGGCGAAAATCAGTATCACCATTTTATAAACAGGGGAATATTGCTATAAAAATCAATATTTTTTCTTGTTAGAGCAACGTCAGCATGCTAAAATTTTGGCTCGATTTTGTTAGCATATAGATAAAATAATGTACTAACAAAATCTAAGTTTCAGATAATAAGGGAATTCAGCCAAGGAAATGCAATTTTCGCCAATCGCAGTATGGTATGTAGTACAAAATGGAATTTTGGCGTATGACTTTCGCAAGCTGGCTGAGCAGAAAAAGCGTTCAGGTTTGTTAATTTTATAAGTCGTACCTGAAATCAGTGAAATTAGTAATCATGTGGGGGGGAATATGAGCAGTAAATCAGTAGCAACCCTAGCGGGGGTATCCGCTCTTGCTTTGTACTCGAGTATGAGTACGGCGGCAGGTGAGCAGTCTAAATATAATTTACCCGAGCCGCAGAGTGTGATAGCACACGAAATCTATGACATGCATATCTGGCTCATGTGGATTTGTGTGGTTATTTTCGTTGGTGTTTTTGGTGTGATGTTTTATTCCATACTAAAACACCGTAAGTCTCTGGGCTACAAAGCGGCAAACTTTCATCACAGCACTTCAGTTGAAATAGTTTGGACGGTAATACCTTGTATTATTCTAATTGTAATGGCGTATCCAGCAACCAAGACTGTTATTTCAATGAAGGACACTTCAAGCCCAGATATGACCATTAAGGCGACGGGTTATCAGTGGATGTGGGGCTACGATTACCTCACGGGGGAAGGTGAGGGAATAAGTTTCTTCAGTCGATTGTCGACACCAAGAGCGCAAATCGAAAATAAAGAGCCAAAAGGCGAGAATTATTTGTTGGAAGTTGATAATCGTGTGGTCGTGCCGGTTGGTAAGAAGGTGCGTGTTATTATTACAGCGAATGATGTGATTCATGCTTGGTGGGTACCTGCCTTAGGAATTAAGCAAGATGCGATTCCTGGGTTTATTCGTGACACATGGTTCACAGTAGATACACCAGGGGTTTATCGTGGTCAGTGTGCTGAATTATGTGGCAAGGATCATGGCTTTATGCCGATCGTAGTTGAAGCTTTGGAAGAGGATGATTATGCTGAGTGGGTTGCGGCTCAATTAGGTGCATCAGAAGCGGCGGCTGAGCAAGCTGAAGCAGATGCTGAAAAAGAATTCACAATGGAAGAGCTGAATACGAAAGGTGAGCAAGTTTATGCTGCTCATTGTGCGGCTTGTCATCAGCCAAATGGGCAGGGTATACCCGGTGCATTTTCTGCGTTAGATGGGTCGGAGCTTGTTAATGGGCCGGTAGCTGAGCATATAGATATTGTTATTAATGGTAAAGCTAACACTGCAATGACGCCTTTTAGACATTTGTCAGATGTCGATCTTGCTGCAGTGGTTACTTATGAGCGTAATGCTTGGAGTAATGATACCGGTGATGTCGTGCAGCCTTCAGACATTAACGAATACAGAAATTAAGTAAAAAGGAGATAACTATGGCAGCAGTACATGGTGACGCACACGATCACGGGCATGATGATCATCATCCAAGTGGCATAATGCGTTGGATCACAACGACCAACCACAAAGACATTGGTACAATGTATTTGTGGTTTAGTTTCACGATGTTCATGGTTGGTGGTATTTTAGCAATGGGTATTCGCGCTGAATTATATCAGCCGGGAATCCAAATTTTAGAACCTGAATTATTTAATCAATTCACTACGTTGCATGGCCTGATTATGGTGTTTGGTGCCATCATGCCGGCCTTTGTTGGGTTTGCAAACTGGCAAGTGCCGATGATGATTGGTGCACCTGATATGGCTTTCGCCAGGATGAATAACTGGAGCTTTTGGTTATTGCCGGTAGCAGCTTCTTTATTGGTAGTTTCATTTTTTGTACCAGGTGGCGCAGCAGCAGGTGGCTGGACATTTTATCCGCCACTTTCTGTGCAAGGTGGCCTGGGTGTAGATATGATGATTTTCGCCGTTCATATTTTGGGTGCTTCATCCATTATGGGGTCGATTAACATTATTACGACTATTTTGAATATGCGGGCGCCTGGCATGACGTTGATGAAAATGCCTTTGTTCGTATGGACATGGTTGATTACAGCTTATTTGCTTGTTTTAGTGATGCCAGTTTTAGCTGGTGTTGTTACGATGTTGTTGACGGATCGTCATTTTGGCACGAGCTTCTTTAATGCTGCTGGTGGTGGGGATCCTGTGTTATTTCAACACATTTTTTGGTTCTTTGGTCATCCAGAAGTGTATATCATGATTTTGCCCGCTTTCGGTATTGTCTCTGAGATCATTCCTACATTTTCACGCAAGCCATTATTTGGTTATTCTTCCATGGTCTATGCAACTGCATCGATTGCGATTTTGTCTTGCTTTGTATGGGCGCATCATATGTTTACAGCAGGAATGCCGACTGTCGGTCAGTTGTTCTTCATGTATGCCACGATGTTGATTGCTGTGCCAACAGGTGTGAAGGTGTTTAACTGGACGGCTACGATGTGGCGGGGTTCGATGACATTTGAAACGCCAATGTTATTTTCAATTGGCTTTATCTTCTTGTTTGTCATCGGTGGGTTAAGTGGCGTCATTTGTGCAATTGTGCCGATTGATATTCAAGTGCAAGATACTTATTATGTGATTGCTCATTTCCATTATGTTTTGGTGTCTGGCGCATTGTTTGCGTTGTTTGCGGGTGTTTATTACTGGATTCCGAAATGGACTGGCCGCATGTACAATGAAACATTGGGTAAATGGCACTTCTGGTTATCTATGTTCTTCTTTAACTTGACGTTCTTTGTTCAACATTTCTTAGGTTTAGCTGGAATGCCACGTAGAGTGCCAGACTATGCATTGCAATTTGCTGATTTCAACAAGATATCTAGCCTTGGAGCATTCGGTTTTGGCTTGACGCAACTTTTATTCCTCTACATTGTTATTAATTGTATACGTAGTGGAGAAAAATCAACTCAAATGCCATGGGAAGGCGCTACAACATTGGAATGGACGCACTTGCCAGCAAAAGCGCCATACCATAGCTTTGAAACGCCTCCTGTAGTTAAATAAAGATAGAGAGGCAGCGGTATGTCACAAGAGACAGATTTAAAGCGAAAGAAATTAAGAACAGCGTTGATTCTGTTAATCACGGTTGTTGCACTTTATTTATTGGTTATTTTAAAAGAATTATAAAAGAATGATAATTCGCAAAGCGACGGCTAACCTTACGATGTTGAAGAAGTTACTGGTTTTTACAGTAGTAATGTTTGCCTTCGGATATGCGTTAGTACCATTCTATGAAAAATTCTGTGAAGTAACAGGTATAAATAATTTGCTGCAACCAGACGTGCTGGTTAAGGAGGAGAGCTGGGTAGATACGGATCGCTGGGTTACAGTTGAGCTTGATGCCAATACAACAGGATTGCCTTGGCAGTTTAGGCCGCTGCAACGTAGTGTTCGTGTAAACCCAGGTGAACCAGTCGATGTGATGTACGAAATTGTAAATAATTCGGATCGTGAAATTAACGGACAAGCAATACCGAGTTACAGCCCTCGTTTTTTAGATAAGCATTTAAAGAAATTTGAATGTTTCTGTTTTACAAAGCAAGTGCTTAAGCCACATGAGACCAGACAAATGCCGGTGCAATTTGTTATAGAGCCGAATTTGCCAGTGGATATACATACAGTAACGATTTCGTATACTTTTTTTGAGTTGCCTGACGGTAGTAGTGCGATTAGAGATAATTAAGGATCAGGGTTGAATAAAATAGATAATCAACAAAAAAAAGCAACAGTAATACAAATCGCAAAAGCAGTTTTGGCTGCATTTATGGGTATTCGTAAAAAAAGCGATCATGAATTTGATGCTGAAACATTAACGCCCATACAGGTAGTTATTGGTGGTCTTATTGGCGGTGCACTTTTTGTAATCAGTGTGCTGTTACTGGTTAATTTGATTGTAAGTTAAATTTGATATAAATCATAAGTAGGAGGATAAGAATGAGTCAGGAATCCGGTCACTATTATGTCCCAGCACCATCGCTATTCCCAATAATTGGGTCTACTGCGTTGTTGTTCATGGGGTTTGGTGCTGCATTAACAATGAACAAAATGGAGCTAGGCTATGGCTTGTTGGCAATAGGCTTCGCCATTCTCATTTATATGATGTTTGGTTGGTTTGGTACTGTGGCACAAGAAAGTGAAAGTGGAAAATATAACGACCAAGTTGATGTTTCCTTTCGTTGGGGAATGGGCTGGTTTATTTTGACCGAGGTCATGTTCTTTTGTGCTTTTTTTGGTGCATTATTTTACATGCGCGTGCTTTCTATACCATGGCTGGAAGAAGAAAGCCTAGTATTAGGTCAAGATTGGTGGCCGGCATATGATGGCGCATGGCCAACAACAGGACCAGGAGAATTTGAAGCATTCACCCCAATGGGTGCGTGGGGGCTGCCAGCAATTAATACCATGTTGCTACTTTCTTCAGGTGTGACATGTACGCTAGCGCATCATGCGATCAAAGAAAATAGGCGTGAAGCATTAAAGAAATGGTTGTTAGCAACAATTGCACTTGGTGCTATATTCATTGCTTGCCAGGCCTACGAGTATGTGCATGCATATAATGACCTTAATCTGAAAATGACTTCAGGTGCATATGGTTCAACCTTCTTTATGTTGACAGGTTTCCATGGTTTCCATGTAACAGTTGGTGCGATTATGCTGACGGTTATATATTTCCGCTGTGCTGCAGGACACTTTACTTCTGAAAAGCATTTTGGATTTGAAGGTGTTGCATGGTATTGGCACTTTGTTGATGTGGTATGGTTAGGATTGTTTGTTTTCGTGTATCTGATGTAAATAATCTTAATAAGTAAAACAAAGATTCCAACTTTTACGCCTGTAATAGGGGAGTTACTAGATAAATGCCTAATTCTAGTATTGTGTAAAAGTTTGGGATCTTTTGTTTATGAACTATGAAAATCTATGGTTATTAAATCAGGTTGTGTCTTACTAAGTAAGCAATGTTGTAGCTAATATTGTTCAAGCAAAATGATTGTATTGGGATATCGCTTTAAACCAAAATTATGGGCTGTCATTGTTACCATAGCTTTCGTCATTATGTTTTTAGAACTTGGAAAATGGCAATTATCACGAGCTGATGAAAAGAATGAACAGTTTGATCAACTAGAAAAACTTTCAAAAGAACCTATAGTAACAATCCCTGGTAGCTTAATTAAACTTGATGATTACCAATATCGGGAAGTTGAAGTGAAAGGCGCGTACCAGCCTGAATATACAATATATTTAGACAATAAAACGCATAATGGAAAAGCAGGCTATCATGTACTAACACCCATTAAAATCTATAACAGTTCGTTGAATGTTGTGATAAATCGAGGTTGGGTTGCGACTGGTGCTGACCGCAGTATTTTGCCTGAGGTGCCAATTATACACGGCGAAATTTTAGTTACAGGGTTAGTGACTTCACCGGATATAAAAACACTTGAGCTTTCTGATCACGCGTTTACGGGAGCCGTGTGGGATAATTATAATCTTCAACGTTATCAGGAAGCAACTGGATTAGATCTGCAGCCAATTATGGTGCTGCAAAAAGATAGAATAGAAGATGGTCTAATACGAGAGTGGGATAGACCAGAATCAGGTGCTGCGAAAAATTTAGGTTATGCTTTTCAATGGTTTTCGTTAGCAGTTACAGCAATCATTATTTTCTTGGTATTAAATGTCAAAAGAACAGACAAAAGAACAAATTCAAAGAGCTAACAGGATTAAACTTCTGGGTCTTTTGGCCTTGATGTTGTCACCAGTTGTTATATCTTATAGCCTCTTTTTCAGTGATTTTGAAATTGGCAGTGCTAATTATGGTGAACTTTTAGAAGTTAAAAAAGTTTCTGGGTCGGGTGTGAGCCAAATTGATAACACTATTTTCAGGATGAAAGATCTACACGGAAAATGGGTGTTAGTTATGGTGGATTCAGGCGTCTGTGATGAGTTGTGCCTAACTAAAATTTATCATCTTCGACAGGTTCGGATGGTGCAGAATAGAGAGGTGAATCGTGTTGAGCGCCTCTGGTTAATTGATGACAATGTGGAAGTGGACCCGGAATTAAAAGAGAAATATCAAGGAACACATTTTATAAATGCAAAAGACAGTGAATTATTGAGCTACATTAAGCCTACCAAATCACAAAGAAACCATATTTATGTGATAGATCCGATGGGGAATCTCATGATGCGTTTTCCAGAGAATCATGACCCCACACTAGTTGGTAAAGATATAAAACACTTGTTGCATGTGTCACAAATGGAACATTAAAATTTTTTGAAAATGTAATGTAGATAAGAATCTACAATGCAGAAAACAAATTGAGTATTCAACTCGTAAGAATAGAGGAGATGAATGGTATGGCTACAAGTATAGCTTGGCATGAAACAGCATCACGTATAAATCAATTTTATCGCTTGACTAAACCTCGCGTTGTATCGTTGATTGTTTTTACAGCAGTCATTGGGATGTTTTTAGCAGTGCCCGGTGTTGTTCCTATCGATATTTTATTCTTTGGAACCATTGGTATTGCGTTAGTTGCAGGCGCCGCGGCAGCACTCAATTGCCTGGTAGAGCAGAAAATGGATGCGATAATGGCAAGAACTAAAGGACGACCGCTACCGCAGGGCAAAGTGAGTGTGCCGGAAACTACTTTCTTCCTTGGTTTGGTTGGTGGTTTAGGTTTGTTTATGCTCTATCACTGGGTTAATCCACTTACAATGTGGCTAACACTAGGAACATTTGTTGGCTACGCAATTATCTATACCATTATATTGAAGCCGCTAACGCCACAAAATATAGTTATTGGCGGTGCGTCGGGTGCAATGCCGCCAGTTTTAGGATGGGCAGCTGTAACAGGTGAGGTAACAGCAGATGCATTACTGTTATTTTTAATCATTTTTGCGTGGACGCCACCGCATTTTTGGGCACTAGCACTTTATCGTAAAAATGAGTACGCAGCCATTGGAATGCCAATGTTGCCCGTTACACATGGCGATCAATTTACGCGTCTGCATGTATTACTGTATACCGTTATACTTTGTATCGTGACAATTTTGCCCTATATAACTCAAATGACTGGTTTGATTTATTTAGCTGGTGCGACGGTCTTGAATGCAATATTTATGTTATATGCAATAAGAATTTATCGTAACTATAGTGATGATTTAGCAAAGAAAACATTTCGTTATTCCATTCTGTATTTAGCGTTATTATTTGTTGCTTTACTGGTGGATCACTATTTTTATTTTTAAGTGGTAACAGCGAACTGTGCTTAACCAGATTTGAAACAAGGCCAGAAAATTAACTGCAGCCAAGTAGGTTTGTAATTGATTCATTCGGCCTTTGTTCTTGATATGTTCTGATTATCTGGCCGGTTAATTTTTTATGTTGTAGTCACCTCGGTTGAGTTTTTTTAGAATAATAAAGTGCATTCAGTGTATTGGAATTACCCAAGTATTTTGTTTCATTGTTGTAACGATCGGATTACACGAAAGCCTTTTTTAGTCTACGAAATTTATCGCAATAATCGAGTTTAATCTCTCTTAAAGTAAAGTAATTTCACATTGACGTTGCTGCCTAATCAGGATAGAATGCGCGTTTTTCTGAGTGTAGGTATTTCGCCTGTTCCGAGAATGAGGGATGTATGTCTTGGGTTGAGAATAGGCCATTACGAATAATTCTACACTGGCAGCTAGTGGTGACAATTGTTATTGCGATAGCTGTAGGGCTGTTATTTGATTTGCAAAGTGCAATATCAGCATTTCTCGGGGGATCGGTTAGTTTTGTATCTTCTGCAGCGTTTGCGTTAATAGTTTCGCGTCATAAGGGATATTCAGCCAGCGGAACAATACGCACAGCATTACGAGCTGAAGCTGTAAAAATAATTTTGATAATAATGATGTTGTGGTTGGTGTTTAGGTTTTATGAAGAAGTTAATGCATTCGCATTTATAGGGACATTCGTCATTACGGTTATTGTTCATAGCATGGCTTTGTTTGTATCAGATCATACAAAGAATAAGATAAATGATTAATTTTAGAGTGGCAACGCATGGCAGCAGATAAAGAACTTACCCCATCGTCGTATATTGAACATCACTTAACGTATTTGACAACGCAGGTAGGTGGAAACGAAGGTGCATTTTGGACATTGCATATCGATACCCTGGTAACATCGATAATATTGGGTGTTTTCGGTTTGGGATCCATTTGGCTGATTGTGCGTAAAGCAACGCCAGGTGTTCCTAGCAAGCGACAGGCATTTGTCGAGCTGATGATTGAGTTTATTGATAACGAAGTGAAAAATACTTTTCACGGTAATCGTCATGTATTTGTTGCACCCACAGCATTAACTATTTTTGTTTGGGTGCTGTTAATGAATACCATGGATATTCTGCCTATCGATATCATGGCCTGGATTTATGAGCATGTCTTTGGTCTGTATTATTGGAAAACCGTTCCAACTACCGATGTAAACACAACTTTCGCGCTTGCGCTTTCCATCTTCTTCTTAATGATATTCTTTAGTGTTAAAGTTAAAGGATTGGGTGGGTGGATGCACGAATTGTTTTGTACACCATTTGGCAAGAACCCGCTGCTTTGGATATTAAACTTGTTGTTTAACTTTATCGAGTATGTATCCAAGCCACTATCACATTCATTGCGTTTATTTGGAAATATCTATGCGGGTGAAATAATATTCTTACTAATTGGTATGTGGGCAGCTACGGGTATAGCAGGAACATTCTTTGGTGTTTTCCTTGGTGCAGGCTGGGCAATATTTCATATTCTGATTGTTACATTGCAGGCATTTATTTTCATGATGCTCTCTGTGGTGTATATATCCATGGCACATGAATCGCATTAATTTATAAAAGTTCTATTTGTTGCAAAATTATTAATCTTAACGAAAGGAAATTAAAATGGATAATTTGGAGTATTTGGCCCTGATTCAAGCATATACTGGAATTGGTATTGGATTGATGATTGGTCTTGGAGCTGCGGGCGCTTGTATAGGCGTGGGTATCATGTGTAGCCGTTTTCTTGAAGGTGCAGCACGTCAGCCAGAAATGATTCCAACGTTGCAGGGTAAGGTGTTTCTGTTGTTAGGATTAACCGATGCGTCATTTATTATTGCAGTAGGTCTGGCAATGTTATTTGCATTTGGTAATCCATTATTGGCAGTTATTCAATAATAATGTCATTGTTAAGAAACAAAAATTGGGTTGATCATGGATATTAACTTTACTTTAATTGCTCAAGCGTTAGCCTTTTCAATATTTATTTGGTTTACTGTTAAGTATGTATGGCCACCGTTGCTAAAGGCAATTGAGGAGCGTCAGAAAACCATCGCAGATGGGCTGGCAGCCGGAGAACGTGGAAGGCAAGAATTAGAATTGGCTAGCAAGCGCTCAACTGATGTGCTGAAAGAAACAAAACAACAAGCATCAGAGATTATTATGCAAGCAGAGAAACGAGCATCAGAGATTGTTGAGGATGCGAAAAATTCAGCGAAAGTTGAAGGTGATCGTATTCTGGCTGGTGCAAGAGCTGAAATAGAAAATGAAATATTCAGCGCAAAAGAAGCGTTACGACAAAATGTTGCGCAGTTGGCGGTTGCAGGCGCGAGTAAAATATTGCGACGTGAAGTGGACGCCAATGTACATGCTGATTTACTTGCATCACTTGAGGAAGAGTTGAAATAATGGCTGAGGCAATTACTGTTGCAAGACCCTATGCTGAAGCAGTATTTAAGTTAGCAGTAGCAAAGAATGTGCTGTCTGAATGGTCACGCATGCTGGAATATGCAGCTAGGTTAGCGGAACAAGAGCATATTAAGCAGCTTATTGGTAACCCAGTTGTGTCAATGAAGCAGTTGGAAGAATTATTACTTGAGGTCGGTAAAAATAATTTTAATGAAGATGGTCGTAATCTTTTAACATTATTAGTAGAGAATGATCGTGTAAATGTTTTGCCACAAATCAGCCAACTATTTGAGCAACTGAAAGCGCAGCATGAAGGCGTACTTGAAGCAAAAATAGTTTCCGCTTTTGCTATAAATGATAAGCAACTCAAAAAATTGATCAGCGACCTTGAGCAAAAATTCAAGAGAAAAATAGACGCCAAAGTGAGCGTAGACCCTGAATTAATCGGTGGGGTTAAAGTTGAAATTGGTGATGAAATTCTTGATACCTCAGTTCGCGCTAAACTTGAGTCCATGGCAGTTGCCCTTAAAAGCTAGGAGTTATAAGAAATGCAGTTAAATCCATCCGAAATCAGTGAACTGATTAAAAGTAGGATAGAAGGTCTTGCTGATACAGCAGAAGTACGTACACAGGGAACCATCGTGTCTGTTACAGACGGTATTGTGCGGATACATGGGTTGTCAGATGTGATGCAAGGTGAAATGCTGGAGTTTCCAGGCAATACATTCGGTTTGGCACTTAATTTAGAGCGTGACTCTGTGGGTGCCGTGATTATGGGCGCCTATGAGCATATTTCCGAAGGTGATACTGTTAAATGTACCGGTAGAATTTTGGAGGTGCCAGTAGGTGAAGGCTTGTTGGGACGTGTAGTAAATTCACTAGGACAAGCGATTGATGGAAAAGGTCCGGTGGTGTCAGATCAATCTGAACCGATTGAAAAAATTGCGCCTGGCGTAATTTGGCGTAAATCAGTTGACCAGCCTATGCAAACAGGTTTGAAGTCTGTCGATTCAATGGTCCCAGTAGGCCGTGGTCAACGGGAATTGATTATTGGTGATCGTCAGACAGGCAAAACGGCAGTAGCGATTGATGCGATCATCAATCAAAAAGGCCAGAACATGATCTGTGTTTATGTTGCAATTGGCCAGAAAGCATCGTCAATTGCTAACGTTGTTCGCAAGTTGGAAGAGCATGGTGCTATGGAATATACCATTGTAGTAGCTGCTACAGCATCTGAATCAGCAGCGCTACAGTTTATTGCACCTTATTCTGGGTGCACTATGGGCGAGTATTTCCGAGATAAAGGACAGGACGCGCTAATCGTTTATGATGATCTTACCAAACAGGCTTGGGCATACAGGCAGGTTTCATTGCTGTTAAGACGTCCGCCTGGGCGAGAAGCTTATCCGGGTGATGTGTTTTATTTGCATTCGCGTTTATTGGAAAGAGCGGCACGGGTTAGTGAGGCTTATGTTGAAAAAGCTACGAATGGTGCTGTCAAAGGGAAAACAGGTTCGTTAACCGCGCTACCTATTATTGAGACGCAAGCTGGTGACGTTACTGCGTTTGTTCCAACCAATGTGATTTCGATTACTGATGGTCAGATCTTTTTAGAAACAGATCTTTTTAATGCAGGTATTCGCCCAGCGATTAATGCAGGTGTCTCTGTGTCACGAGTTGGTGGTGCGGCACAGACTAAAGTCATTAAGAAACTTGGTGGCGGTATCCGTCTTGCATTAGCGCAGTATCGTGAATTGGCAGCTTTTGCTCAATTTGCTTCTGATCTGGATGAGGCGACGCGTAAGCAGTTAGAGCGGGGTAAAATGGCAACTGAGTTAATGAAGCAACCGCAATATGCGACACTCAGTATTTCTGAAATGGCGTTAACATTATTTGCAATTAATAATGGGTATTTTGATGACATTGAAGTAAACCGCGCCCTAGCATTTGAATCTGCTCTCAAGAGTTATATTCGTGGGCAGCATGCTACCATTCTCGAAAAAATTGAGAAAAGCAATGAGCTTGATGCAGATAATGAAAAAGCTCTGGATGCTGCAATTCAAGAATTCAAGAAAAACGGAACTTATTAAATAATGGCTGGTAGCAGGGAAATACGCACAAAAATATCAAGCGTTAAAAATACGCAGAAGATAACGCGTGCCATGGAAATGGTAGCTGCATCAAAGATGCGTAAGGCGCAGGATCGTATGAAGAAAGCCAGACCTTACGGTGAAAAGATACGTAATGTTGCGGCGCATATGAGTCGTGCAAATACCGAATATCGACACCCTTTTCTAATTGAAAGAGACACTGTTAAGCGTATTGGAATTATCGTTGTGACCTCTGATAAAGGCCTATGCGGTGGTTTAAACACTAATGTTTTACGCAGGGCTGTTAGTGAGATGAAGGCCTGGGAAGCAGAAGGTGAAGAAATTGAAGTGTCTTGCATTGGTAACAAAGGCTTGGGATTTATGAGTCGGATCAATGCCAATGTCATCTCACAAGTTGTTGCGTTAGGTGACACACCAGACATGGAGAGTTTGATTGGTGCTGTTAAGGTGGTTTTGGATGGATATACTGAAGATCGTTTTGACAAGGTTTATCTCTTTTATAACCGATTTATCAATACTATGAAACAAGAACCTGTAATGGAACAATTATTGCCATTATCCGATGATCGCATGCAGGAAGACAAACAAGTGAATGGTAAATCAAGTGCGGCATGGGATTATATTTATGAGCCTGAAGCTAAGCCGGTTATTGACGACATTATGGTGCGCTATGTTGAGGCAATAATTTATCAGGCGCTTACTGAAAATATGGCATCTGAACAATCTGCCAGGATGGTTGCGATGAAAGCCGCATCTGATAACGCAGGTAGCGTTATTGATGAATTGACGCTGATCTACAATAAATCTCGACAAGCAGCAATTACTAAAGAATTATCTGAGATTGTTGGTGGTGCAGCAGCTGTTTAAAAATTTATAGCATTTAGGGAACGACGATGAGTCAAGGAAAAATTGTTCAGTGTATTGGTGCAGTGGTTGATGTGGAATTTCCACGTGAATTTTTACCAAAAGTATATGACGCTTTAGTAATGGATGGTTCAGACCTCACGCTAGAGGTGCAACAGCAATTGGGCGATGGGGTCGTGCGTACGATTGCGTTGGGAAGCTCTGATGGATTACGCCGTGGCATGATGGTAGAAAACTCTGGTAAGCAGATTATGGTTCCTGTAGGAACTAAAACACTGGGTCGGATTATGGACGTATTGGGTCGCCCAATTGATGAAGCGGGTGACATTGGTGCTGAAAATTCAATGTCGATTCACAGGGAGGCTCCTGCATTTGACGAACTGTCTGCTTCTACTGAATTATTGGAAACAGGTATTAAGGTGATTGACCTGATTTGCCCATTTGCCAAGGGTGGTAAGGTTGGATTATTTGGTGGTGCGGGTGTGGGCAAGACTGTGAACATGATGGAATTAATCCGTAATATTGCGATTGAACACAGTGGCTACTCTGTATTTGCTGGTGTTGGAGAACGAACTCGTGAAGGTAACGATTTCTATCATGAAATGAAAGATTCTAATGTGCTGGATAAGGTTGCATTAGTTTACGGTCAGATGAATGAGCCACCTGGAAACCGATTACGTGTTGCATTAACAGGCTTAACCATGGCTGAATCTTTCCGTGATGAAGGGCGAGATGTTTTGTTTTTTGTTGATAATATCTATCGATATACATTAGCGGGTACTGAGGTTTCTGCATTGTTAGGTCGTATGCCTTCTGCAGTGGGTTATCAACCAACACTGGCCGAAGAAATGGGACGTTTACAAGAACGTATTACGTCAACTAAAACGGGCTCTATTACGTCTATTCAGGCGGTCTATGTACCAGCTGATGATTTGACTGATCCGTCTCCTGCGACTACATTCGGCCACTTGGACGCAACCGTTGTGTTGTCTCGTGATATCGCTTCTTTGGGTATTTACCCTGCAGTTGATCCACTTGATTCTACTTCGCGCCAACTTGATCCACAGGTTGTTGGCGAAGATCACTACAACACTGCACGTGACGTTCAGCAAACACTGCAGCGCTATAAAGAATTACGCGATATTATTGCAATTCTGGGTATGGATGAATTATCTCCCGAAGATAAACTGGCGGTTGGTCGCGCACGTAAGATACAGAGATTTTTATCTCAACCATTTAACGTTGCAGAAGTGTTTACAGGTTCGCCAGGAAAATATGTTTCATTAAAAGAGACCATTAAAGGTTTCAAGGGTATTGTCAGTGGTGAATATGACGATTTACCTGAACAAGCTTTTTATATGGTAGGTGGTATCGAAGAAGCTGTTGAAAAAGCTAAAACACTACAATAAAGATTAGAGAAAAATATAATGGGTATTATTTTTCATCTTGACATCGTAAGTCCAGAAGAATCTATTTATTCAGGGCCTGTTGAATTTATGGTTGCCCCTGCACTAATGGGGGAAGTGGGTATTTATCCTCGCCATACCCCTATGTTGACTAAAATAAAGTCTGGTATGGTTCGTATCAAGGCGCAACTAAAGGAAGAAGAACTGATATATGTCTCAGGTGGTATGCTAGAAGTTCAGCCTGATATTGTTACAATTTTAGCGGACACGGCAGTACGCAGCGATGATCTTGACGAAGCTAAAGCAATCCAGGCCAAACAAGCTGCTGAAGAGGCATTAAAAAATAGAGAGTCTGAATTAGATTATGCTCGCGCTCAGGCTGAATTGATTGAAGCAACGGCGCAACTTGCAGAAATTGCTAAGCTTAAAAAACGCGGACACTAATAACATTATCAGAATAGAGTTTTTGAAAAGGCGACATTTGTCGCCTTTTTTGTGTCTGTAAAATATAGCTTTTAAAAGGTAACATCCATATATATCACGGCTCGTGATGAAGAGTGCCTTTTAGTTTTTATCTTAAATTAGTTTTTTGACCCGAATAGCGAGAGGTATGATTTAATAGTAATTACTAAACTGGATTATATAAAAACTAGAGTGTAGTTATAAATCATTTAGACCAATTTTGTTTTGTCAGAAAAAATAGTTATGCATACTAAACAACGTCTATTGTGAAATATTAAAATGTATAGGTTTGGTCTTGATTTATTGAATTTCTGGACGGTTTACAAACGAGGAAAAGGTTTTTAATCGTGTCAAAACTTAATATTGTAATACTTGCTGCTGGTGCAGGCACTCGCATGCATTCATCGTTACCTAAAGTGCTGCATTTACTGGCGGGAAAGCCGCTACTGATGCATGTGATTGATACAGCGCGCCTATTGTCCGCAGACCGTATCTGTATCGTTTATGGACATGGCGGTGATTTAGTAAAACAATCTATAAGGGGTGATGATTTAATCTGGGTGAAGCAGGAGCCACAGTTAGGCACAGGCCATGCCTTACTGCAAACTAAACCGTATTTAGATCAGGATGGTTTAACTTTGGTACTCTACGGTGACGTACCGCTAGTCAGTGTTCATACTTTAAAGGAATTAATTTTAAAAACAGAACAAGAATTTTGCGCCTTACTTACTGCACAGCTTGAAAATCCGACTGGCTATGGGAGAATCGTACGTGATGAGCAGTCACAGTCAATTAGCGCAATAGTTGAGCAAAAAGATGGTAATGTCGAACAGTTGAGGATTAAAGAAATAAACACAGGGGTTATGATTATCCCTAATCGTTACTTACATACTTGGCTACCGCAATTAGATAACAATAATGCTCAACAAGAGTATTACCTGACAGACATTATTGCACTGTCTGTTGAACACGGTGTAAAAGTTGCTTCCACACAACCACAGAATTTATGGGAAACAATTGGCGTTAACAGTAAACGTCAGTTGGCAGAACTTGAGCGAATTTATCAAACTGAATACGCATACAAATTACTTGATCAGGGCGTTGGTTTAGCGGATCCAACACGAATAGATATTCGTGGTGATTTGATTTGTGGCACAGATGTTGGTATTGATGTGAATTGTATTTTTGAAGGTACAGTAAAATTAGCTGACAATGTCAGAATCCAGAGTCATTGTATTTTAAAGAATGTTACTGTTTCAGCCGGAACTGTTATTGCTCCTTTTAGCCTGATTGAGGATGCTGAAATAGGAGAGAATTGTAGAGTTGGCCCTTACGCGAGAATTCGCCCCGGTACAAAACTTTCTACCAAGGTACATATTGGAAATTTTGTTGAAGTTAAAAACAGCCAAATTGCCAGCACAAGTAAAGTTAACCACTTAAGTTATATTGGTGACACTCAAGTGGGTGAGAATGTGAATATTGGCGCGGGTACGATTACTTGTAATTATGATGGCGCTAATAAACATCAAACAATTATTGAAGATAACGTATTTGTAGGCTCTGATACACAACTGGTTGCGCCAGTAACCATTTCGAAAGGTTCAACGATTGGCGCTGGATCGACAATTACTAAGGATACGCGAGAGAATGAACTTACACTATCCAGAGCCAAACAACTCAGCATTTCAGGTTGGAAGCGTCCAATAAAACAAAAAAAATAATCTAAACAAGCGCTTTATGGATTTTCTGTTTCCTCTGGTTTTTAATTATAGATCAACAAGATAACAAGGATAATTCGATATGTGTGGAATAGTTGGCGCAGTAGCAAGAGATAATGTGGTTCCAGTGTTATTGGAAGGATTGTTACGTTTGGAATACAGAGGCTATGATTCTGCCGGATTAGTGGTCTCCAACAATAGCTTACATCGACTACGCACCACTGGCCGAGTGGCCGAGCTCATTAAACTCGTTGGTGAACAAAATGCAGAGGGTTTAGCAGGTATAGCACATACACGTTGGGCAACACATGGCGCCCCTTCTGAGCGCAATGCGCATCCTCATATTTCGGGTACTGAGTCACAGATCGCGGTGGTACATAACGGCATTATCGAAAACCATGAATCCATGCGTGAACGATTACAAACAGACGGTTACGTTTTTGTTTCCGATACGGATACCGAAGTCATTGCGCATTTGGTTGATTACCATCTAAAGCAGACACAAGATCTTTTTAAGGCCGTTTGTTTATCAATTGCTGAGTTGCAAGGTGCATATGCCATTGGTGTGATGGAAGAGATACGACCTGACCGAATCATTGTTGCACGTAATGGCGCACCCTTGTTATTGGGGCTGGGTGAAGATGGTAATTATGCGGCTTCTGATGCATCTGCGCTTCTAAAAGTCACACGTAATATGATTTATCTGGAAGAAGGAGATGTAGCTGAACTTGTTAGAGATCAATACCGAATCGTCAATTGTTTAAATAACCAATTGGGGGAACCTGTCGAACGTGTTGTTCATAAAAGCGATTTATCTAATGAAGCAATTGAGATGGGACCCTATGATCATTTCATGCAAAAGGAAGTATTCGAACAGCCAGGTGCCGTGGCCAATACGCTAGAAATGGTTTTTAATGCCCAGTCAATTTCGCCAAATCTATTTGGCGCGCAAGCGGAATCAGTTTTGTCCGATACAGATAGTATTCTAATACTTGCATGTGGTACCAGCTATCATGCAGGACTGGTTGCACAATATTGGTTGGAAACAGTTGCTGGTATGCCTTGTAGCGTACAAATAGCCAGTGAATATCGCTATCGCGACCCCATTGCAAATCCAAAAACTTTAGTGGTTGGTATTTCACAATCTGGTGAAACGGCTGATACGTTAGCTGCAGTGAGTTACGCCAAGGAACTGGGACATCAATATAGTCTCGCAGTCTGTAATGTGGCTGAAAGTGCTTTGGTCAGACAAACCACCTTACGTTTTCTCACCCGTGCCGGGCCTGAAATAGGGGTTGCATCTACAAAAGCTTTTACGACGCAATTGGCTTCGTTATTATTACTTACTGTGACGTTGGCAAAAATGCGCAATAAATTATCTGCTGAGCGTGAACAACAGATGATACGGGCCCTGCGTCACCTACCTGCCGCATTACAGTCGTCCTTACAAGTAGAGCCTGAAGTAGAGGTTTGGGCACGACGCTTTTCAGAAAAGCATCACGCATTGTTTCTTGGGCGCGGCGTGCATTATCCGATTGCCATGGAAGGTGCGCTCAAACTAAAAGAGATTTCATATATTCATGCTGAAGCTTATGCTGCCGGAGAGTTAAAGCATGGTCCGCTGGCATTGGTGGATAGTGAAATGCCTATAGTTGCCATAGCGCCCAACGATCAGTTATTGGGTAAACTAAAATCAAACTTGCAGGAAGTGCATGCACGGGGTGGTGAGCTTTATGTTTTTGCGGATGCCGATTCACAGATAGAAGAGAGTGAGAATCTACATGTTATTCGCTTAGCAGAACATGCCGGCTTATTGAGCCCTATACTGCACACCATCCCCTTGCAGTTATTGGCTTATCATGTTGCGTTAAAGAAAGGTACGGATGTTGATAAACCACGTAACTTGGCTAAAGCTGTGACGGTTGAGTAACAAAGTAGTCGATGTGCTAGTACTCCTTCAAATTGTGCGCTTTTTTCATCATCTGATCAGGTTCAGAATTAACTGGCGATTCAATATTTAAATCAGCCTTCAAACATACTCTGGCGTGGTGCTTTATCCATAAGGTGTGGGGTGGTAATATAAAGCTACTTTATACAGGATAATAATCAATGGCAGGTCATAGTAAATGGGCGAATATCAAGCACAAAAAAGCCGCGCAGGATGCCAAGCGCGGTAAAATTTTCACACGTCTTATCAAAGAAATAACTGTTGCGTCCCGTATGGGGGGCGGTGATCCGGATAGTAATCCACGCTTACGGCTGGCTGTGGATAAAGCATATGGTCAGAATATGCCTAAGGATAATGTCGAGCGGGCGATTAAACGTGGTAGCGGTGATCTGGAAGGTGTCAACTACGAAGAAATTCGTTATGAAGGATATGGTGTATCGGGCGCTGCCGTCATGGTGGATTGCATGACAGATAACCGCATGCGCACTGTGGCAGATGTGCGTCATGCTTTTACAAAGCATGGCGGGAATTTGGGTACGGACGGTTCGGTAGCTTTTCTCTTTAAGCATTGCGGGCAGATTGTTTTTGCGCCGGGTACTGACGAAGATAAATTGATGGAAGCGGCATTGGAAGGCGGTGCTGAGGATGTGGTCAGTAATGAAGATGGAAGCATCGAAGTCATTACCGCGCCTTATGAATTCATTACTGTGAAAGAAGCGTTGGAAGAAGCTGGTTTTAAATCTGAACTTGCAGAAGTTACTATGAAGCCCACCAATGAAACGGAATTAGTCGGTGACGAAGCTATCAAAATGCAAAAATTATTGGATGTGTTGGAAAATCTTGATGATGTACAGGATGTCTACACAACAGCCGTGATGGATGAATCATAACGTTATGAGTAGGTGATAAAATTCGAATTCTTGGCATAGACCCTGGTTTACGAATTACTGGTTTTGGAGTGCTAGATAAAAATGGCAGCACATTAACTTATGTCAGCAGTGGTTGTGTCAAGACGTCCGAAGGCGAATTGCCATTGCGTCTCAAATTGATTCTGGATAATTTACATGAAGTCATCATGCAATATCACCCCGACCAAGTTGCTGTTGAGCAAGTTTTCGTCAATATCAATCCGAAATCTACATTGCTATTAGGCCAGGCACGTGGCGCAGCCATTTGTGCGGCGGTATTGAATAATTTGGAAGTCTCTGAATATACCGCGCTGCAAATCAAACAGGCCGTGGTGGGTAATGGCCATGCTAAGAAAGAGCAAGTACAAGAAATGGTCATGCGCATTCTAAGCCTGACCAATAGTCCCAGTGCTGATGCCGCAGATGCATTGGCTTGTGCAATATGTCATGCGCATGGTGGGTCAGGTTTAGGAAGAATATCAACTGCTGGATACCGTATGAAAAGAGGAAGGCTCGTATGATCC
>JAHZIU010000054.1 GCA_022601315.1 Betaproteobacteria bacterium | reverse complement strand
TACCTATTTTTCTTGAAGAGGCACAAGAGCTCATCCCTCAAATCGGTGGAAAATTACGTGCATGGCGGATACTGCCGGAAGATGGCGACATTCACAGGGCTTTACTACGTTTATTGCACACTTTAAAAGGCGGCTCAAATATGGCTGGGATCCACCATTTGGGCGAATTAATACATCAACTAGAAGGCAATGTAGAAACTGCATTCGCCACGCATAGTGTAGCAACCCAGACGCTCGACAAATTAGAGGCAAATTTTGATATTATCAGTGAGCAGATTGAACAACTGCAAGTTTCAGAATCAGCTTCCAATCCCGTACAACCGGTCGACATGGTTCCATCGGATCATGTTGTTCAGCCACTACCATCCATTTCGACTGAGGATCTTTATTCGCCACAACAAAAAACAATACTACGTATTGATGCTGAATTGATCGATCAATTGGTTAATGATTCGGGTGAGATTAGTATCACACGCTCAAAAATTGAAACACAATTGAACAATTTCAAGCAATCCTTAGATGATCTCACTGAAAGTGTGGATCGATTACATGAGCAATTACGTGAAGTTGAAATTCAAGCTGAAACACAAATGCAATCACATCTTGCGCAACAAAAAGATAGTGAACAAACATTTGATCCGCTTGAATTTGATCGATTCACTCGTTTTCACGAACTGACCCGGCTCATGGCTGAAAGTGTTGACGATGTCAGGTCGGTGCAAAAAAACCTTCATACAACACATAACACCGCCAAAGAGTCAGTAGCACAACAAGCACTGATCAATCGCGAGTTACAACAAGCATTAATGCGTATTCGCACCCTTCAATTCAGTAATTTTGCTGAACGTTACTACCGTGTTGTTAGAAAAACTGCCAGTGAAATCGGGAAAAAAGCAAGTTTAAAAATCCTGGGGGACGAAATTGGAATAGATCGAAGCGTATTGGAAAAAATTAATTCTCCACTTGAACATTTACTACGCAACGCAGTTGTACACGGCATTGAAAACAATGAAATAAGAATTCAGCTTGGTAAACCTGAAATTGGTCAAATAAAAATCAGTCTTTGCCAGGAAGGCAATGAAGTGATAATCACATTAAGTGATGACGGCAATGGCTTGGATATCCATCGAATTCACGAGAAAGCCATACAACTTGGCTTGATACAAGAAGATGAGGTCCTGGATGATGATCAAATCATATCGTTGATCTATCGGCAAGGCTTATCAACTACTGATACTGTCACCGGTATCGCTGGTCGTGGTATTGGAATGGATATTGTCAAAAACGAAATTTCTGCTCTTGGTGGTCGTATTACGGTACACTCAATCGCAAATCAAGGCACCACCTTTAATATTCACCTGCCTTTAACACTTGCAGTAGCACAAACACTATTGGTACGTACTGGACAGCAAATCCATGCAATACCGACAGTGATCGTTGATCATATTCAAGAAGTCAATACGGAGGCGCTTAATCTAGCTTACCAAAATCACAAGATTCAATATAATGACAAAACGTATCCATTTTCGCACTTATCCCATTTGCTGGGAGACCTTGACCACATCCCAGAAACCAAAAGGCATAACCGCATACTTTTGCTACAAAGCGGCACTGTTCCACTTGCTGTACATATTGATGAATTAATTGGCAATAGTGAAGTCGTTGTCAAAAGCATCGGCCCCCAACTTGCTCATGCACCCGGCATTGAAGGTGCAACTGTAACAGGTGATGGCGAAGTCATTCTCATCTTAAACCCAGTTAAATTAATACAACGAGAGGATGCTCAAGAAATACTATCAGCACCGCCATCAAAATCTGCTATTAACACGCAAAAGTTGACACCACCTGCGCCAACCATTCTCGTTGCCGACGATTCATTAACAGTCCGCCGAGTCACTTGTCGCCTACTTGAACGTGAAGGCTGTAATGTACTAATTGCAAAAAATGGCTTAGACGCTATTGAGTTACTCCGAGAAACTATACCTGATGTCATGCTTGTAGATTTGGAAATGCCTAAAATGGATGGATTTGAATTAATCAGAACCATTCGTAATAATCCCTTAACAACAGATATCCCCATTATAATTATTTCTTCACGCACTGCTGAAAAGCATCGTGCAATGGCTACAGCACTAGGGGTTAACATTTTTCTTGGAAAACCCTATCAGGAAGAGGAATTACTAATACATATCAGCAAATTTATTCAACAAAAGACAAATCAATAGAACATTATTTTCCGCGCATAAACAATTTATCTAAATCAGCCAGACTGGTTTCAAACCATGTGGGCCGACCATGATTACATTGGTCTGCTCGCTCGGTCATTTCCATATCCCGTAACAAAGCGTTCATTTCAACAATAGTCAGTTTACGATTGGCGCGAATTGCGCCATGACATGCCATCGTCGACAACACTTCATTGCGCTTACTGGTTAATATCTTACTCACGCCATAATCACGAATCTCACGCAACAAATCTTGCGCCAGTTTAATAATATCAGCATGCTGCAATGTAACAGGAACTGCGCGAACTGCTAATGTAGTCGGAGAAAGTACAGCAAACTCAAACCCTAATTGCTGCAGTACAGCATGATTCTCCTCAACTGTAACCACATCCAAATTATCCGCATTAAAAGTTGCTGGGATTAACAATGACTGCATCGATATTCCATCGTTATCCAACGCTGATTTCAGCCTCTCGTACATAATTCGTTCATGAGCTGCATGCATGTCCACAACAACTAAGCCATTATTATTTTGTGCCAGTATGTAAATGCCATGCAATTGTCCCAAAGCAAAACCCATTGGTGGGATATCTTGCGCTACCTCGTTTATAATTGTTTCGTCTATGGTTGTGGCAGGTTTTTCAACAATAACTTCTTGACTTAATGCATGCTGCGTATCCTTATTTTCGCCAAATAAAGTTTGATAAAACGCAGCAGGTTGTGCTGTCTTACTAGGTTGCATAACCTGATGCTTTGGATAATTTGGTAATGGACTAGATTCCATTCCCGACTGTTCTTTATTCACTATATCATTTTGCGGCGACGCCAATGCCTTGTTAATGGCATGAAAAATAAATTGATGAAGCGCCCGTGCATCACGAAAACGTACTTCTATTTTGGTTGGGTGTACATTAACATCGACAGCTTCTGGATCCATTTCAAGAAACAAAACGAAACTTGGGTGTCGATCCAAATGCAACACATCGCGATAAGCTTCACGCAAGGCATGCGCAATTAATTTGTCACGCACAAAACGGTTATTCACAAAGAAATATTGCGTGTCACGAGAAGCGCGTGAATATGCCGGCAATGCCACCACACCATATAAACGAATTCCTGTTGATTTTTCATCAACGGCCAAGGAAGTTGTGGCAAATGACTCACCTAACACAGCCATTACCCGCGAGGACAATTCCTCGCCATGAAACTGATGACGTGCTTTTCCATTGTGCAGTAACGAAAATTCAATATTCGGTTGGGCTAATGCAATACGCTTAAAGACTTCGTCACAATGTGCAAACTCGGTTGCCTCAGTCTTCAGGAATTTACGTCTCGCCGGAATGTTAAAAAATAAATCTTTCACTTCTACTGTTGTTCCCATAGCAAGTGATGCCGGCTCTAATTGCGAAATTGATTGACCATCCATCCGCACTTGCCAAGCATGATCGAGCTCTACTTTACGACTGACTAATAACAAGTGTGAAACAGACGCAATACTTGCCAGCGCCTCACCACGGAATCCCAAGCTGGTGATATTTTGCAGATCGTCTAGCGTGCTAATTTTACTGGTACTATGACGTGTTAACGCCAAAACCAGTTCATCTTTCCTTATTCCCCCACCATCGTCTGTAACACGAATTTGTTTCATACCACCTTGCTGCAGTTGTACAGAAATTTTATTCGCACCGGCGTCAACACTGTTCTCAAGCAGCTCTTTAAGCACCGCAGCTGGACGTTCAACCACTTCACCTGCAGCGATTTGATTGATCAATAATTCAGGAAGATGTTTTATTGTGGCCATTAATTAGATCGAAATTTGAAAATGAAAATTTGATATCAGTGCTTAATTGTACTTGAATAGCTCATGATAAATAATTTGGCATAGAAATTATGCTCATTTACTAATTTTCTGAGATCTCAGTATTATTAAAAAAATCCATACTAAATATGCTATGAATATTGTCTAAACTGGTAGATAACGCTATCCTGAAGGATAATTACAATTTTAAGCCAACATAAGGACACAATGACACAAGACGAACAAAAGCGTGCAGTTGCAGCAGCAGCAATTCAACACATTCCAATCGGCTCTATCGTAGGTGTAGGTACAGGTTCCACTGCCAATTATTTTATTGATGAATTAGCTAAAATCAAACATAAGATTGAAGGCGCAGTTGCCAGTTCAGAAGCATCTGCCCAGCGCCTCAAGAGCCATGATATTGATGTTTACGACCTTAACAACATTGATGACCTTCCAGTCTATGTAGATGGCGCTGATGAAATCACAGAAAATTTACATATGGTCAAAGGTGGTGGTGGTGCATTAACCCGGGAAAAAATTGTCGCCGCAGTTGCTAGAAAATTTATCTGCATTACTGATCAAAGCAAGTTGGTAAACGTTCTAGGCAACTTTCCACTGCCTATTGAAGTCATACCGATGGCGCGTAGTTTTGTTGCGCGTGAAATTGTACTTCTGGGCGGACAACCTGCCCTACGCCAAGGATTCACCACAGACAATGGCAATGTAATCCTGGATATACATGCGCTGCAAATCATGAATCCTGTAGAGTTGGAAACCACATTAAATCAAATAACAGGTGTTGTTACAAATGGCCTTTTCGCACGACGATGTGCCAATACACTATTATTAGGCACTGATGACGGTGTTCGCGAAATTACGTTCTGATCAAAAAACAAGACTATAGTCATTTATCTTTTACAAGCCATAATCCTCACACTTCTAACTTTAAAAAGGATGTGCCATGATTAACAAAGAACATATTTCCAAACAGTTTGATGCTGATCTTGAGGAAGTGCGTACGCGTGTATTGCAAATGGGTGGCTTTGTCGAAGAGCAAATTAAAGATGCTTTAGAAGCGCTGACACAAGGTAATGAAGAGCTAATCGAACAAGTAATCTCCCGCGACCATAATGTCAATGCAATGGAAGTTTCAATCGATGAAATCTGTAATCAGATTATTGCACGCAGACAACCTACAGCAAGTGATCTACGAATGATTATGATGGTCATCAAAACGATTACTGATCTTGAACGTATTGGCGATGAGGCTGAAAAAATCGCTCGCATGGCCAAATTGATTTATGCAAATGATCGTATGCATATGCCACGCTTTGTTGAAATCAAACACATGGCAGATATCGCCATAGAAATGCTACATAAAGCCCTGGATTCTTTTGCCCGCCTGGATTTAAATGCAGCAGCACACATTGTGCGCCAAGATGAATTGGTTGATGCAGAGTTTCGCTCCATCATGCGCCATCTGATTACATTTATGATGGAAGACCCACGCAAAATCTCCACCTCATTAGAGATCCTTTTTGTTGCCAAGGCAAT
>JAHZIU010000347.1 GCA_022601315.1 Betaproteobacteria bacterium | reverse complement strand
TGGTGCCGACACCAAGAATCGAACTCGGGACCTTCTGATTACAAATCAGCTGCTCTACCATCTGAGCTATGCCGGCAAATTTATGAATATTTAACGGGAATCTGGATTATTTGACTACTCGTAATTTTGGTTTACGTGTTTTTCTAGGTGACCTACTCGGAGTATTTGTTTTAGAAGCATTTTTTTCAAGTTTTGTTTCTTTTAGATCCACATCTAATTCTAGCTCTTCTTGAAATGCTATGCCTTGTTTTACTTCTTTAGCGAATATCCCTTTAACCACTTCCATCGGCAGTTCAATTTTTCGTGAAACACCATTAAATCGCGCTTCAAAGTAAATTATATCATTATCAATGACAAGATTTTGTACAGCATTCTGGCCAATATTAAATATTATTTCCCCATTTTTCGCTGATTCTACAGGCAAGCCCAGATCCTGATTAGCCGTAACGGTAATGAATGGCGTAAATCCACTATCTAAACACCAATCATAAATTGAACGTAATAAATAGGGTTTTGTTGAATTCATATTTATTTTCGCATTACTTTTTCAGAAGCTGATAAAGCGTCAATGAATAAGGGGCGGCTAAATAATCTTTCAGAAAATTTCAATAATGATGCGGCTTGTTTAGGAAGTCGTATTCCATAATGCTCCAATCGCCACAGCAACGGTGCTATTGCAACATCCAACATGGAAAACTCATCGCCTAGCATAAACTTCTGTTTCTCGAAGATCGGGGCTATGACAGTAAGATTATCAGCTACTTCAGCACGTGCTTTATCTGCTGTTTTTTGATCTGCACTTTCAATCGTATCTATATGGCAGAATAACTCTTTTTCAAATCTATACAGTAGTAGTCTTGCACGTGCTCGCATTACTGGATCTGCAGGCATTAACTGTGGATGTGGAAAGCGATCATCTATATATTCATTAATAATATTTGATTCATATAGAACCAGATCGCGTTCCACCAGTATCGGTGCTTTTCCATATGGACTCATAACTGCCAAATCTTCTGGTTTGTTATTTGGATCCACATCAATTACTTGAAAATCCATATCCTTTTCGTGCAATACAATACGGCAACGATGGCTATACGGACAAGTAGTTGTTGAATACAATGTCATCATAACTATTTCCTTCTGTGGCTTATGCTAGTTATGATTGAATGGTACATTCACGATAATCAATGAATGTCTCTCCAGTATTCACGTTTTAACGCAATGGTGAGTGCCAACATTCCGAACAGGAATAAAAGTACATAGATGCCTATTCGCTTACGCTCATTAGCATGTGGTTCACCTAGATACACAAGATAGTTAACCAAGTCCGCCACATAATGATCATACTCACTGACTGTCATTTTACCTGGCTTAACCAGTTCTAAACTCTCGATTTCCTCACCGCCAACAGTTTCCACAACCAATTTTTGCTCACCTTGCAGCTCATAGAGCACATGCGGCATCGCAGCACGATCAAACAAAAGATTGTTCCAACCAGGAACTGTCGTTGAATCACGATAAAAAGCTCGTAAATAAGTATATAGCCAGTCAGCGCCGCGTGAACGTGCAATCACAGACAAATCGGGCGGCAGCACGCCAAACCATTCTTCACCTTCCTTTTTGTCCATGGCAGTAAGCATAAGATCACCTGCTTTCTGTCCTGTATATACAAGCCGCTCAAGAACTGCCGGCTCATTAAGGCCAATATCACGATGGCGGTTATAACGCATGTAACTTGCTGCATGACATGTCAAACAGTAATTAACAAAGCTCTCTGCACCACGTTGTAATGATGCATTGTCAGTTGTATCAATCGGCGCCTCGTCTAATTCCATACCCGCTGGAGCTGAAAATACACTAAGTGGAGCCATACATAAGATAAATAGAAATGTTCTCAATTTCATCATTTGCTCACTCTTTTCGGCTCAGGTTTTGTTTTATCGATCTTACTATACCAAGGCATAAGTAAGAAGAATGCAAAGTAAACTACTGTAAATATTTGTGCGATCAATGTATATAAAGGTGTTGGCGCTTCCATGCCCAAGAAACCTAATACAAAGAAGCTGATCACAAACATTGTTAAAGCAAATTTAAAGATTGGTCCTTTATAGCGGATAGATTTAACAGGGCTTCTATCCAACCAGGGAAGGAAAGCGAAGATTACTACCGCTGCCGCCATTAATATCACACCCCACAGCTTGGCATCAATCCAAAGGAAATTTACCGTAACTGCCCGTAACATAGAATAATACGGGGTGAAATACCATACCGGTGCAATGTGGTCTGGGGTTTGTAGCGTATTGGCTGGGATGAAGTTATTATGCTCCAGGAAATATCCGCCAAACTCCGGCGCAAAAAATACAATAGTACAGAACACAATCAAAAATGCGATAACACCCACAATGTCCTTAACACTATAGTATGGGTGGAATGGAATTCCATCTACAGGAATTTTCGTTTCAGGATTCTTATTCGCCTTTATTTCAATCCCGTCTGGATTATTTGAACCAACCTCATGTAAGGCTAATATGTGCACAAAAACCAGCACAATCATCATCAAAGGTAATGTAACAACATGGTACGCAAAAAAGCGATTAAGTGTTGCATCAGACAGATTAAAATCACCCAAAAGCACGAGTGTCAGTGTATCGCCAACGACCGGAATTGCACCAAACATACTTACAATAACCTGCGCACCCCAGTAAGACATTTGACCCCATGGTAAAATGTATCCTGTGAAGGCCAAGCTCATCAGCACAAAAAAGATACCCATACCAATCAACCACAGAAGCTCACGTGGTTTTCGATAAGAGCCATACAACATTCCACGAAACATGTGCAGATACACTACGACAAAAAACATTGAAGCACCAGTTGAGTGCATGTAACGTATCAGCCAACCATAATTCACATCCCGCATGATATATTCAACAGATGCAAATGCCAGATCTGCATCTGGTTTGTAGTTCATGGTGAGAAAAATCCCGGTCAGTATTTGATTAACCAGTACTAATAGTGCCAATGAACCAAAGTAGTACCAAAAATTAAAATTCTTTGGCGCGTAATATTTGGAAAGATGTGCTTCCCAATTTGAAGTCATTGGAAAACGTGCGTCTATCCAATCCTTCAGTGCATTTAATCCTTTGCTCATTTATGCAGATTCCTTGCTCTCGGCCCCAACTAAAAGGCGAGTGTCAGTTAAATAAGTGTGTGGAGGAACAACCATATTTGTGGGCGCTGGCAAATTACTATAAACGCGGCCAGCCAAATCAAATTTAGAACCATGGCAAGGGCAGAAAAAACCGCCCAGCCAATCTGGGCCAAGATCTTCAGGCGCGATGTCTTTCCTAAATACAGGAGAACATCCCAAATGCGTGCAAAGACCTACCGCAACTAGAATTTCAGGTTTAATTGAACGCGTCCGGTTTCTCGCATAATCTGGTTGCTGATCTTTTTCTGAATTTGGATCAGCCAATTGATCTTCCAGCGCCTCTAGTGTAGCCAGCATTTCCTGAGTACGATTTAATATCCATACCACTCTGCCACGCCATTCCACCATCAATAACATGCCTGGCTCTAGTTTTTCAATATCGACTTCTACTGGCGCTCCTGCCGCTTTCGCTCGCTCACTGGGCATCATGCTCAACATAAAAGGCGTTGCTATCCCAACACCAGCAATTCCACCCGCCACAGAAGTTGCAGCGACCAGGAACCGTCTTCTACCATTCATTTCATTCTCAATACTGAAACTATCAGCCATATTCCACAATTCCATCTATTGTATTTTTTAAGCAAACCATTGATTACACTAAGATAAATACTTTAGCATCAATCAACATAACCTATAGCGTTTATAAATTGAATTTATAAAAACGCGGATTATACCATAACCATTAGTATGTTAGGGTGATGACAAACTTTATATTTATTATTCTCAGCCAAGAACCCAAGCGCAGGAAACGCTTAAATGAATTCAAAACTAAGTTGTTTCATGATGAACTAATACTATTTAATTTTGCCGTGACATTGCTTATATTTTTTACCAGATCCACAAGGGCATGGTTGATTACGTCCTACTTTTCCGCCCTCACGCACAAAAGGTTGGGTTTTTTCTTTATCTTCCTGCGGGCTTTCTTCTGTAGGACTTTCATCAAAAGATTCTTTATAAGCCGCATGATGATACTCAACTTTCTCGGGAGACTTTAATGTGCCGGTTACTTCTTCAACCTGCTGTTCATTCTTTATTTGCACGGTCAGCAATATCTTGGTCACTTCATTCTTGACCGCTTCAAGCATATCCGTAAATAACGCAAAAGCTTCTCGTTTATATTCCTGCTTAGGGTTCTTCTGTGCATAGCCACGCAGATGAATACCCTGGCGCAAATGATCCAGTGCTCCCAGATGCTCCCGCCAATGCGTATCAAGGGTTTGCAACATCACAGCGCGTTCATATTGATGCATAATTGCGACCCCAATCTGTTCTACCTTAGTTTGATAGACCTCACTTGCGTGATCAACGATTCGCTCATGCAAGCTTTCTTCATGCAAATCAGGCTCTTCTTCCAACCATTTCAGCAGCGGCAAATGCAGTTGAAACTCGGCCGCCAATG
>JAHZIU010000346.1 GCA_022601315.1 Betaproteobacteria bacterium | reverse complement strand
GTCTTTGATCATGACGCATTTGTCACGCATGTCGGAAGAATTTATTTTATGGATGAACCCATCATTTGGTTTTATTGAGCTGGCAGATCGTTTTTGCACCGGCTCGTCCATTATGCCGCAAAAAAAGAATCCGGACGTACCAGAATTAGTACGCGGCAAAACCGGACGCATTAATGGCCATCTGATTGCATTACTGACATTGATGAAGGCACAACCTCTGGCATACAACAAAGACAACCAAGAAGATAAAGAGCCACTATTTGACACTGTCGATACACTTGTCGATACTTTACGCATCTACGCCGACATGCTGACCGGCGTACGTGTTAATCAAGATGCAATGCGTCAAGCAACGATGCGCGGGTTTGCAACCGCAACCGATCTGGCAGATTATTTGACTAAAAAAGGCGTGCCATTTCGGGATGCCCATGAAATTGTTGCAAAAGCGGTACAATTTGCTGAACAAAAAGACTGCGACCTAAGCGATCTGACGCTTATTGAATTACAAAAATTCTCACCAATAATAGAGGATGACATCTTTGCTGTTTTAACGTTAGATGGTGCAATCAAAAGTCGCAATCATATCGGAGGCACTGCACCCGAGCAGGTAAAAACGGCTATTGAGAAAGCCAGAAAGTGGTTGGCCTAAAAAAAGTCACTTATGTACAACTGGTCTGAAATCTCAGCACAAATCTCCAGTGTCACTCAAAGCCATTTTAATGCACAACAAGTGAGCGCCATCGGCGGTGGCTGCATCAATCAGGCATATTGTATTGCTGACGAACAACAGCGCTACTTTATTAAATTAAACACTGCACAAAACCTGTCAATGTTCGAGGCAGAAGCAGCAGGACTCAAAGAATTGGTTCAGTCTGACACGATACGTGTTCCGCACCCCATCTGTTACGGACAAAATAACCATACAGCATGGCTGGTTCTAGAATACATTCAATTTAGCGATAACACACGGGGAAATGATGCTGATCTGGGTGCGGGTTTAGCTGCCATGCACCACATACATGCTGCAAACTTTGGTTGGGTGCGTGATAACACCATCGGCAACACTCCTCAAATTAACACCCAATCATCAGATTGGGTATTTTTCTGGCGCACCCATCGATTAAGTTATCAATTGAACTTAGCCAAGACGAATGGTTACACTGGAAAGCTACAAAGCCTCGGCGAACAACTACTCATTGAGTTAGATCAATTCTTTGATGGTTCTTCACCACAAGCCTCACTATTGCATGGTGATTTATGGAGTGGCAATTATAATTTTGATGACAAGGGTCACCCCATATTTTTCGATCCGGCAACATATTATGGAGACCGTGAGACTGATATTGCCATGACTGAACTGTTTGGCGGATTCTCCAACAGCTTTTATTCTGCTTATCGGCATGAATATCCACTTGATTCCGGGTATAATGTGCGCAAAGTGGTCTATAACCTTTATCATATTTTAAATCATTTAAATTTATTCGGCGGCAGTTATCGTAACCAAGCCGAGCAGATGATAAACCGCTTACTCGCTGAAATCCGCTAATATTACTGGATAACATAATCCAAGCAAATGCCATACAAACGCTTTTTAATTGCACTTGAACACGACACCAATTGCAATAACTGTCTATGACCAAGTATGTTTTTGTTACTGGCGGCGTCGTTTCTTCCCTAGGCAAAGGTATTGCCGCGGCGTCCTTAGCTGCGTTACTTGAAACACGTGGCATCAAAGTAACTATGCTCAAGCTGGACCCCTATATTAATGTCGACCCAGGTACTATGAGTCCGTTTCAGCATGGTGAAGTATTTGTGACGGAAGATGGCGCAGAAACAGACCTGGATCTGGGACACTACGAACGATTCATCAGCACCAAAATGACCAAACGTAATAATTTTACGACAGGGCAAATTTATGAGAGCGTTATACGCAAAGAAAGACGCGGCGAATATCTCGGCGGCACTGTACAAGTTATTCCACATATTACTGATGAAATTAAACACCATATTCAAGCGGGTGTAGGCACTGCACAAGTCGCTATCGTAGAAATTGGCGGCACGGTTGGCGATATTGAATCATTGCCGTTTCTTGAAGCCATTCGCCAAATGGCGGTACAGAATCCGCGTCAGGATACTTGCTTTATTCATCTCACATTGCTGCCCTATATTGCTTCAGCCGGCGAACTAAAAACCAAACCGACGCAACATTCTGTTAAGGAATTACGTGAAATTGGTATTCAACCGGATGTATTGCTGTGCCGCTCCGATCACGATTTACCACAGGATGAGCGTCGTAAAATTGCACTTTTCACTAATGTACGTGAAGAAGCGGTTATCTCAGCTATTGATGTTGACAGTATTTACAAAATTCCAGGCTTGTTACATGAGCAAATGCTGGATGAAATTATTTGCCATAAATTAAATATTCTTGCAAAACCTGCTGACTTAAGTGTCTGGCAAAAATTAGTCGATGCGCTGGAACATCCGAAATTTTCTGTCACCATTGCGCTGGTTGGAAAATATGTTGATTTAACAGAATCTTACAAATCTTTATCTGAAGCACTAATTCATGCAGGCATCCATACTTGTAGCAAAATCAATATCACTTATGTCGACTCTGAAAATATCGAAAAATTTGGCACCGATTATTTGTCAAATGTCGATGCGATTCTGGTGCCAGGCGGCTTTGGCAAGCGCGGTGTTGAAGGAAAAATCAAAGCCATCAACTATGCCCGAATAAATTGTATTCCTTATCTGGGCATTTGTCTTGGCATGCAATTAGCCGTGGTTGAATACGCCCGCAACAAGTCCAAAATGGAAGACGCGCACAGTACTGAATTCAGCCCAAACACACCTTATCCTGTGATTGGTCTCATCACGGAATGGCGTACACGCGATGGGCGCGTTGAAATCCGTAATGAAGATTCAGACATCGGTGGCACCATGCGTCTGGGTGGTCAGGAATGTGCTTTAAAAAAAGACTCACTGGCACACAAAGTGTATAACTCAGATAAAATTATTGAACGCCATCGTCATCGTTATGAAGTGAATAGTATTTATCTGCCTGAATTGGAAAAAGCCGGTTTGTGTGTTAGTGGACTTTCAACGGAAGAGGACCTTTGTGAAATGATGGAACTATCTGAAAACGAGCATCCTTGGTTTCTAGGCTGTCAGTTTCACCCGGAATTCACATCGACACCGCAAACAGGGCATCCGTTATTCAAGTCATTTATCAAAGCCGCCATTGATTTCACTGCCAAGCATCATCGCGATCAACATTCTGGAGAAAAAATTAAACAAATTGTAGGAAAAAATTCGTAACCGTATACAAATTAACAACCGACTGTACCAAGCAATAAAAAAACAGAACACTAATTTTTAATTGAGTAATGATCTCAATTTTAATTACGCTTTAGAGCAAACAGTATTTATTATAAGATACCAATAGTTACATAATAAACATCAGAAATAACACCAATTAACAATAAAGGAAAAATGCAGCATGAGTGCAATAGTAGATGTCATCGCCCGTGAAATTCTAGATTCTCGCGGTAATCCAACCATTGAAGCGGATGTGCTTCTGGAATCTGGCGTACTTGGACGCGCATCCGTGCCATCCGGCGCATCGGTTGGGACCAAGGAAGCAGTGGAGCTTAGAGATGGGGATAGACAACGCTATTCAGGTAAAGGCGTACTCAAAGCGGTTGAAAACGTCAATACCGAAATTTCCGAGACTTTAATTGGTCTCGATGCAGTTGATCAAAGTTTCATCGATCAGGCACTCACTGATTTGGATGGCACTGAAAACAAATCAAGAATAGGCGCAAACGCAATTTTAGCGGTTTCATTGGCCGTAGCAAAAGCTGCTGCTGAAGAATCTGGATTGCCACTCTATCGTTATCTTGGTGGCGCAGGTCACATGTCTATGCCCGTACCAATGATGAATCTGGTTAACGGTGGTGCCCATGCCAACAACAATATCGATATGCAGGAGTTTATGATTATCCCGTTAGGGATAGACAACTTCCGCGACGCCATACGCTGCGGCGCTGAAGTATTTAGTACCTTGAAGAAATTAATTGATGACAAGGGCATGCCCACGACAGTAGGTGACGAAGGGGGATTCGCCCCTAACTTAGCGGACAATGAAGCCGCCCTGCAACTCATTGTGCAAGCAATCGACCAGGCTGGCTATCAACCCGGCACAGACGTAGCAATTGGAATTGATTGTGCCAGTTCAGAATTTTATTCTGATGGAAAATACCATCTGGCATCCGATGGGCTTAACTTAACTTCCGCACAGTTTGCTGATTATCTGGCAACATGGGTGGACAAGTACCCAATTATCAGTATTGAAGACGGCATGAGCGAACATGATTGGGATGGATGGAAATTACTCACTGAAAAACTCGGAAAATCAGTTCAACTGGTCGGTGATGATATTTTCGTTACAAATGAAAAAATACTACGCGAAGGCATTACACGTGGTGTCGCCAACTCAATTCTTATTAAAGTCAATCAAATTGGCACACTTACGGAAACACTGGCTGCCATAGAAACAGCAAAATGTGCCGGTTATACTGCGGTCATCTCGCATCGCTCTGGAGAGACCGAAGATACCACCATTGCCGATATTGCAGTAGCCACCAATGCCTTACAAATCAAGACCGGATCACTCTCACGTTCGGACCGTTTGGCAAAATACAATCAATTACTACGCATTGAAGAAGACTTGGGCGATACAGCCATCTATGCGGGCCGGAGAGCGTTTTATCAGCTAAAATAATGAAAAGCTTGGCATTAGTATTAACCACGCTTATCGTTTTATTACAATATCCATTGTGGTTTGGTAAAGGAAGTTGGCATAAAGTTTGGTTAGTAGACCAAGAAGTAACTATTGCACGCGAAGAAAATCGCCGTCTACAAAATCGTAATATAATGCTGGCAGCTGAAGTAAACGATTTAAAGCAAGGCTTTGATGCCATTGAAGAACATGCGCGCAGTGACTTGGGAATGATCAAGCAGGATGAAGTATTGTTTCAAGTCATTGAGCGCAACACGTCAAACACCCTCCCACCGAATCTTGACACCGATACATTACACTGAAAGCAGCCGGCCATAATCATCAGTAAATTGCGCAATACACTATTCACTATTGAAATTATAGTTCGAGACCATAAACTAATAAAATTCCCTAAGGAATCCTGGCACTATCCATTTACCCTGAATGAACCAGTACCTTCCTTAGAAAAACAACAATTGCACAGTCAAATTTTCATGGAGTATATGAATGAAAAGAATATTTCTATTTCTAGCCACCAACATGGCAATTAT
>JAHZIU010000345.1 GCA_022601315.1 Betaproteobacteria bacterium | reverse complement strand
TAAAGCGACGCAATATCTTTATTAGTATTGTCATTTATCTCTTCATCTTGAACCCAACGGTGCTATTTGCCGGCGAATTACATCAGCATATCGAGGTAACAATTGTCGACCAACGTGTGCAAGCAAACTTTTGTCGCCCTGAAAAAGGATGTAGTCTGGTAAAACCAGAAACGCTTGGTTTGCCAGCCGGACAAGCACCCATTGACCAGCTGACCGGTATTCCAATTTATGTGTCGGCATTTAGTATTTTTCCTGATCGTACAGCAATCGATAGTCCAGGATTTGAAGGGCTTGAAGGGGACATGACACCCGGAGACCGAGTGAAGTATCTGGCGGGTGGTCACTTAAGTTATTGGAATCCGGAAAAACGTCAATGGTCACTGGCACCGGAAGGCACACAAATTCGACTGGCAGGCGGTTTGGATTTAGAACCTAATCAAGATTGCGGACAAGTCATTTGTATTCCCAATACGGTCGAAGGATTTACCTTATTCGATCGGGATGGCGTAGACAGTGCATTATCCCTCATTGTCGGTGAAGTCCGACCTGATGGCTCCTTGCATACGCATCTCGACTGGATTATTGAATCTAATCAAGGCACGCCGAATGCACCTACAGGTGCTTATATGGTGGAGTTACAACTCATTACCGAAACTTATCCTACACCCTCTGAGCCATTGTTGATCATGTTTAATAATGGCTTAGCATTGGAAGACTTCCAACAAGCCGTAGCGGGACGTGTGCTGCAATCGAACATCGACACTGCATTAGCTGATCAATTGTTTAGCTGGGCGGAATCCAATCACCCATCTCTATTTCCACATGCAACAACATCATTCATAACACTAGGATTTTATGCGCGGTGTTATGAAAACGACGTTTGTGTTGGTGTGAAAGATAATCACATCTTTGCAGTGGGCGGTGAATTTGGCAGTAATGTGGTTAAGTTAGGTGAATTTGATGTTATGGCGGCGCAAGCCGGGCTTTAATTGGCTTTGTTGCAATAAATATCACTGGCCAGAGTTCGTTAGCAATGAATTCAAAACCAAAGATACGTACCATTAATTCGATACGGCGAACATGCGGATTGGCCAAGCTGTAATAGAGACAAAAAAAGCCTCCAGCAAAGCTGGAGGCTTTTAATTCTCAGCCTTAATTTAGGTTGTCAGCAAATGGCTTTAATGGCGTCAAACGCCCATTTCTACCAACAGCTTGAATCTCAATCAAAGTGTCATTAGCCCGTAAGCCATCGGCACTAGAAACATCATGCTCATCTCCTGGGTGACCATTTGGAATAAATAGTTGCGGATGATCAAAAGGTTCTTGTGCATTAGCAACCCGAGGATCTGTCAACGATTTCAGGAATTCAACCAGATCAGATTTTTCCTGCTCAGTTAAACCCAAAAGCTCTATATCAGGATCCAATTCAGCATTTTGAAAATTTCCTCCCCGATTGTAAAAATTGACTACTTGTTCCAAGGTAGACATACTTCCGTTATGCATATATGGCCCTGTAAGTTCAACGTTACGGAGACTCGGCACTTTAAAAGCACCACGAACAGCTTGCCTTTCATTCACAAGATTTTCGGGAATATGAGCGCAATTATTGACATCAAATGGTTCCTCAAAGTTACAAGGATTTGGATTTCCTAGAGAATCAACGATGTGCCCATTTACAAATTGACTTGTAAACGAAAGTGGATTACCAAATGGATCTATTCCGCCAACTCCTAAGTCTTCATCGGTAGGTGTGACGCCGATGTTGTAAAACCCAACATCATATAAAGCAGTTCCCCCATCATTCATAATCATTCTCTCAATGGGAAGAGCGACTGGTACCTGAGGTGCCGGTACAGGTGCTGCATTACTGAACACTGGCCCTTGATGGCAATTAATGCATTTGCCTTTGTTTAAGAATACATCCAGTCCTTGTTTTTGAGCTTGCGTTAAAACATTTTGATTGCCTAATGCAGGATCAAAAGAAACTGTTTGTCCCGCAGCAAAGAAGTCATAAGGTGCTTGGTCGGATACAAGAGTCGCTTGATATAACTGCAATGCTATGCCCCAAATTAAAGAGAAATTTGCCTCCATTTGAGTGAATCCATCAAAAGTTATTGATGAACTCCACCATTCATTATGAAAAGCTTCCTTAATAAGATCAGAATAGGTAATATTTATTTTTCCAGAGGCATCAACAATCGAACCTAAAACACTGTCCTCTATGGAAACTTCTTGGAATTTTAATGGGTTGCGTGAAATGAGCTTTCTACCCATTTCAGCAAACTTACGGTTGCTACATATCATTTCAAAATCACTAGTAGGCGGACCAACAGACTGGGAGGCAAGGCTCGAGTTATTCAGGCTCACCAACTCATATAAAGCGGAATTCGAGCTCACAACCAAAACCTCACTTACCGCATGTCCCCAATTTCCAGGATGTCCGACTTCTTTTACATCAAACTTTACATATTGGGCAACTATAGGGTCAAAATGAAACTCAGCCAGAATGCCTGCTTGGCCACTGGTTTGCTCTCCAACAGTGACCCAGTTTGTATTATCCACCGATACTAAAACATCGTAAACCGTCGCCCAGCTATCTTGATGAGGATGAAAACTCACCTGATTTACGGAACGAAGAGAGCCCAAGTCTATGGTTAAATCCCAAATCCGAGATCCAGATTGTGCGTAGGTGCCAATATTTCCGTCAAGG
>JAHZIU010000344.1 GCA_022601315.1 Betaproteobacteria bacterium | reverse complement strand
GGGCCAGAGGCTATTTCTGTACTACAAGTGGTAACATTACGGATGAAATCATACTTCAGTATCTGGAGAAGCACTCAGATAAAGATTAACGACTTCCAGTCAAAAAAGAACCTACCGGCGCCAGCCGGTAGTGGTTCAGTTTGAATCTGCCAATGTCGTCGGTACAGGACGAAATGTCAATATGAGGCGCATTCCGGTAACTGATATTGATACTGGCGCTACAACCTTTTATGACGCATCGTTCAGGTTTACATTTTTACCTGGGCCAGGCTTTACTTTTGAACAAATTCAGTCAGTCGCTATTTCACCACCTGTGTCTGAAGCGTCAAATATTATCCCTGGAATATACAAGACTCAGGCAAGAGTGTGCTATATCTTAGAAGGACCAACTATATTAAATGCCAATCGTTCTTTATATACAATTAGAGGTGTTGATTCAACTGCCTCTCTTGATTGCAATGGTGCTCTAGATCAATTTGCTGCGCAAATAGTTTCAGGTGCCGCAACCGATCACCCGGATATTGGAAGCAGAGAAATTGTGCCTAACTTACCAGATACTTATGTGTATGGCTTTATTTCTGCTGACTCAGCTTTTAGTGGTCACATTATAGGTCGTGAATGGAATCAGAATGAACTGATTGGTTTGCGCCAAAGCGGTAATCAATTAATTATTGGATTATTCAGCGAGGGCGTGGATAATAATGGCAATATCACAGACTTTAGAGACCCAAGAATAACCGCTATTCTGACTAAAGTGATTGAATAGGTATTTGTTGTCATTCGAATTAATCTGGTTTGCAATGTTGCAGGCCAGATTATGTGATGATTCTTGGTCAACTCATTCATCACTCTTAAGCAGTTCACAATCAATAAAGTATTGTCAATCAGCGGCGTTTAGTCATTTCTTCCAACTCTTCCCCCACCCACTCGTCATATGTTTCGTAGGTTGTGAGCCGCGCTCGAACCCTTTGACCGGATTTTGATTTAATATGCGCTCCACCTTTGCGTAATAGCGGTGATCGGGCTACTGGGTTTCTTATCGGTATTGATCGTCTTAGTCTGGTCATAATATATGCGCCTTAAAGTTTGAGTTGGTACCATGCAACTTGTTTCAAGCTGCGTTTTTTTCGTTTAAAGTTACGGTCATTCTCCAGAAACAGTGGATTTTCGTGCGTTTTCTGAAAACAAAATTTCCTTGGTAGATTTGAATAGAGCGAACGAGGCGGTGAATTGCCATAGATTTGCTTAATTTTTCCTCCACTTTCATGAGTGTGATAATAAATATTACTGATTCCCAATTCCTTATAGATAAAGGATATCGTGGCGCTTAACATAGCCTCAGACCATAAACTGTTATACGGCGCAAATATTTTCTCCATATAAGTCACGAAATCTTCTGGGTTGCATTGGCACAAGTTTAGAAACCATGGCTCTGCGCGGTGTTTAATACTGTGTAGACAGTAGTTGGCTCTACGTACCCAGTCACTCTGAATTTCTTCTATTAGTGCCTCACCATTATTCAAATCAAAATCAATTCGTGCCCATGCGAGTGTATTGCGAAATCGGGTGCGTTTTTTCCGTTCCATTACCGGGTGGCTGGAATAGTTGAAGATGTAATCATCTTCCGGTTTGACCAGTCGTTGATAGGCGCGGTTATGTTGCTCAGAAAAGTTAAGCTGAAGCACCAGATTACAACCCTTGCGGGTGGTTTGATATTGCCAGTGATTATGCTTGCCCCATTTGTCTACCGTCAGTACAAATGCCTGACTATTCTTATTCCAGGCATGTGCAAACAGTTCAGGCGCAAGTGTGCCATTCCCTTGACATGCTAATAGTGTTTTTACTTGCGGTTGATTCAGCAGTGAACGGAACGGTGAATATTTAATGGCACTAACGCTGTGTTGTTGCTTTGCCACGATTGAAAGCAGCAGAAAGGCGTATTGTCCTTTGAAGTAGTGAAACAGAGTACGTTCCTTGGGTAAGCAAGCGATTACTTCATCTAAGATCTCTATCTTCATAGCTGTGTCTCTTTTTAAATGTTTTTTTCATATTCATGTGTTTCATGTGTTTGTAAGTCTTGGGGTCATAGTGAATAAACATTTTTCTTCTCCAGTGTGAATTAACCTTTAACGCATACAATTTGTTTCAATGTATGCACCACTTCGACCAGGTCATGTTGTTGTTCCATAACTTGGTCAATATCTTTATAAGCCGCAGGTAGTTCGTCGATAATGCCTTTGTCTTTCCGACATTCAACGCCTTCAGTCTGCCAAATGACATCTTGTTCACCAAATTGCCGCTTGGCTGCGCTACGGCTCATCTTTCTACCGGCCCCATGGGAACAAGAGTAAAAAGATTGAGGGTTACCTTTGCCTCTGACAATAAATGACTTGGCACCCATGTTGCCGGGAATAATGCCGAGTTCATCCAGACCGGCTCGAATGGCGCCTTTTCGCGTAACATAAACATGTTCTCCAAAATGAGTTTCTTGTGACACATAATTGTGGTGGCAATTGATCGCTTCTTTTGTGACGCCAAATTTTGGTAATTTTTTGGTCAACATCTTAAGAATGAAATGCATCATCTCCCGACGATTAGCCATCGCGTAATCCTGTGCCCATTCAACAGCTTCAATATAATCCTCAAAATATTCAGCACCTTCAGTAAAGTAAGCCAAGTCTTTATCTGGCAAATTTATGAAGTGTCGCTCCATGTCTTTTTTGGCCAGTGCGATAAAATACTGGCCGATTGCGTTACCAATGCCTCGACTGCCAGAATGCAACATAATCCAGACATCATCATTTTCATCCAGGCACAATTCGATAAAATGATTGCCACCACCCAGTGAGCCAATTTGGCGAATCCAAGTCTGATATGGTTTTTTCTGCATGGCTTTAATTTTCTTATGCTTACCAATAATCTGATCGAGCCCTCCAGTTAAAGCGCGGATTGTAGATTGCCGTGCGCGGTCAGTTTTGTGCATGTTGAAACCGACCGGAATCGTTTCCTCAATAGCAAGCCGTATGGCGCGTAGATTGTCCGGCAGGTCTTTGGCTTTAATCGAAAGACGAATCGCATTCATACCACAACCAATATCTACACCTACCGCAGCCGGAATGATTGCTCCTTTCGTTGGGATGACAGAGCCAATAGTCGCCCCTTTACCTGTGTGTACATCCGGCATTGCGGCGATATGACTGTGGATGAACGGCAATTGCGCCATGTTATAAAGCTGTTGCATTGCATCCGCTTCAACGATGTCGGTGTAGATTTTTACCGGTACTTTGCCTTTGCTAATTATTTTTTGAATAGGCATCACAGTTTTCCTCGTTATTAGTACGTACAAATTTAAATGCTAAAGCGGGTGCCTGTTTGCGTTTAACTGATCCAGCAATGACACACCGAAGATACCCTTGGATGGCTTGTAACCGGTTGAGTATCAGGTTTTCTTCCTGTTTCGAAATGGTATTGCTACAACTAATTGAAACATAAAGAAACGGACTGTCCTTCTTAGTTAATACATTAACGACGTCCAGATTTTGCAGCATGGGGTCGCCAAGTTCGCCTGCCAAAACCAGAGACAACATGCGTGCAGCTTGTTTGCATAATTGCCGATTTTTATAGTCTTTTGATTTTATGTCTGAAGCTCGTACCGAATTTCGCGGATCGACGCCGTCTTCCGGGCCGAGCTCAGCACAAAGTTGTTTGGCTGCATGAAGCCATTGTTTTGTGTTTTTCACTGCATACTCCTACCATATGGCAAGGCGATAAAAGCATAGCGAACAGTGTGCCCGCAGCCTAAATCGACTACCGAAAATAAGTGTTATGGGTTGTTAAGTAGGAGCCCGGCCCAGACGACCGGAAAAAGTTACCGGAAGGTAAGGGGCACGAGGCTCATGATTGTTGGATCAAAATACATTCATTTACCTCC
>JAHZIU010000343.1 GCA_022601315.1 Betaproteobacteria bacterium | reverse complement strand
CAACAAATAAATCATGCTTATTTTAGATTACTTTGATCAATGACCTTTGTTGTTGGGTTAACCGGGGGTATTGGTTGCGGGAAATCAATGGTCAGTGAATTTTTCTCTGAGTTAGGTGTTGATATTATTGATACTGATGTGATTTCCAGGGAGTTGACGCAACCCAAGGGTGTGGCTATCTCGCCGATACAAGATGTTTTTGGAGATGATTTTGTTACAATAGAAGGTGCATTGGATAGAAGTAGAATGCGTAGCCTGGTCTTTTCAGACAGTAGTTCTCGATTTAAGCTTGAAAAAATTCTTCATCCACTTATCATCAATGAAACAATTCATCGCATTGCGGCTGTTAAATCACTTTATAGTATAGTTGTTGTACCTTTGCTTTTTGAAACAAAGGATTATGACGATATAATCCAGCGTGTCTTAGTTGTGGATTGCGATGAACAAAAGCAAATTGAGCGCACCGTTGCACGTAGTAAGCTAAGCGATAGACAAGTAAGGGAAATTATGGCGACTCAAGTACCACGTCAGGTACGTTTAACAAAAGCGAATGACATTATTACAAATAATCTGGATATCGGAAATTTAAAAAAACAAGTGATTAGCCTTCACAACAAATACTTGGAATTTTGTGGTGCCTGAACAGAGTTTGAAAATTTGATAAGAATTAAAATTTTCATTTGTGTTAAGTTGTCACATAGGGCAAGATTCTTATATTCCCCATTTGCCTAGGATTTTTTCTATTGTGATTTGTTATGAGCATCCTCTTAATGAGCGCATTCGCGCTTTATTACGACTCGAAGATTTATTTCAAAAAATAGAATTTTTCTCTGCGAAAGATTCTGCCATTGAGCACCATTCTTCATTAATTGCGTTATTTGAAGTTCTTGAAATCACAAGCCGCGCCGATATTAAGTCTGATTTATTGCAGGAATTAGAACGGCAAAAACAAATTCTAGAAATGCTGCGTAGAAATCCTGGTGTATCTGAGGTTATCTTGGATAATATTCTCAGTAATATTAAGATTACATTTCGGGAAATGTTAGATATATCTGGGAAAGTCGGCGAACACCTGCGTGAAAATGAATGGTTAATGACTATCAAACAACGCGTGGGAATACCTGGTGGTGTCTGTGAATTCGATTTGCCTTCTTACCATTATTGGTTAAATTTGGATCCTGCGTTACGTCGCAGGAATTTTGATGAATGGCTTGCACCACTTCAGCCGATTCGTAACGCATTTGATATTGTGCTTTATTTGCTTAGAAAAAGCGGGAAAACTTTTCAGTTTGTGGCTGAACAAGGTGTTTTTCAGCAAACAGGTTCTGAATACCTGGCGCATATGTTAAGACTTAAGGTTGATAATGATGTGCCTTGTATTCCAGAAATCAGTGCAAATAAATATGCACTAAATATTCGTTTTATTCCGTCACAAACGAGTCAGAAAATTAAAGTCTATGAAGAAGATGTGGCGTTTGAAATAACATTCTGTAATTTGTAGCAGTAATTCTTCGTTTATCTTAAACAGCTTGCCGGCGGGCACTTGGTCGTTTTCAGTTGTGCACCGTATCTTTCGAAGTATTAGCCATGACCATGCTGAACATGGTTTTATGATTAAGCATATCCCAGCTCGTTGAACCTAACAACTCACAGTTGTCGGCACATAGACTGTCATATTTTCTTTATTGAATTGTAATGTTCCTGTCATATTTGCTTGCTAAATTGCAAATACCAAGACAATAACTACGAGGTAAGGAATTTTATGAATAAATTAAAGAATTTTAAAACAAAGTTGCAGATAGCGACGACATTGTTGTTGAGTGTGGTTACATTCAATGGATATGCAACAGCAACTTTTGATTCCGCAGCAGGGATTGTAGATTTACCTGTTGTTCAAGTTCTTAACGGTGCTTCATCCTCATTTTTTAGCGCTCAATTACGACTCAATGGTAATGAACTGGAGCTGTTTTCTGCTGAAATCAGTGTTCCGGTTAGCGGGGTGCAACGTAACGTTTTTGACTCAACAACTGGGGCAGTTCATATTCCATCTGTTGTTGTGGGTGCAGATGATTTTTATGCCAAGTTAAGAATAGTGCCGGGCTCTGACCCATTACGTTTTACCGTAGATCAATTAGTCAATAATCAGTTTACAGGATGCCCGAGTTTTGCGGCAACAGGTCCTACGGAAGGTTCTTGTGTTCTAAGTGGTGAAATTAATGAAGACATTACTTTAACTAAAAATACACAATGGATTTTATCCGGCGGTGTATTCATTGGTGGGGATAACACCAATAGCGCAACAATAACGATCAATCCCGGAACCAAAATCTTTGGTCAGGAAGGCGCTGATTTTTTATGGATCAGACGTGGTTCAAAAATTATGGCTGAAGGTACGCCGGATAATCCAATTGTGATGAGCGGTGCAAGCCAGGTCGTATCTGGAGAGTGGGGTGGGTTACTAATTGCTGGTAACGCGCCTGTTAATGGTTGTAATGAAGGTGTGGCTCTATGTGAAATCCCTTTTGAAGCGATCACGTCAGAAATCTTTGGTGGTAACAACCCAGCAGACAACAGTGGTGTGATTAAATATACGCAAATTCTTTTTGCTGGTTTTGCAATACGTCCAAATGAAGAATTAAACGGTCTCACGTTGAATGCCGTAGGCTCGGGAACAGTGATTGACTTTGTACATGTTCATGAAGGGCTGGATGACGGCGTAGAAATGTTTGGCGGTGCCGTACAGATGAAGCACTTGGTGCTGACTAATATTGGCGATGATAGCCTGGATTGGGGACTTGGTTGGACCGGGCGTGCGCAGTTTGTATTGGTTAAACAGGCTGCAGATGATGGTGACCGGGGTATTGAGGCGGACAATAATAGCAGTGGTGATTTGTTGCCTCGTTCCCAACCTATTCTGTCAAATATGACGCTCATTGGTGCATCTGATGGTGTAAGTACGCAAGGCGCATTACTTCGCCGCGGTACGGGCGCCAATATCTTTAATTCTGTTTTCACAGGTTTTCCAACTTGTTTACAAATCGATGGCGCGCCTACTTTTGTTAATGCAGGATCTCCAGGTAACCTGAGTGGTAGTCTAACTATACAAAATTCTTTTGTAAATTGTGCAACGAATTTTGCTGATGGAGAAGGTGCCACATTCACT